>QJVU01000544.1 GCA_003235605.1 Planctomycetota bacterium
GGGTCAAGGAGGGACTTCAAGAGCACGTCAAGGAGGTTCGTCTGCGCAACCGACTCGTCGACTCTCCGTCGTGCCTCGTCGGCGACGAGCACAGCATGAGCCCGTATCTGCAAAAGATCCTGAAGGCAAGCGGTCAAGCGGTTCCCGAGCAGAAGCGGATCCTCGAGCTGAATCCCGACCATCCAGTGGTCCAACGGCTGCGTGCCATGGCCGAGGACGAATCCAGGAAAGACGAGGTCGCGGATTGGAGCCAGCTGCTGTTCGATCAAGCCCTCGTGGCCGAGGGCAACCTGCCCAGCGACCCGGCTCGCTTTGCCAAGAGCGTGGCGAAGCTCATGGAAAAAGCCACCTAGGCGGTTTCCAGGTTCGCCACGCAGACGTTTTTCCACGATTCGCCAAACCGGTATCCAGTGATCGGCCGATACGTCCCGTGTGGGACGACTGCATCGCTTGCTGCTGGTGGCAATCATGGCGACGCTGCCTGGTTGCAACGAAGCGGTGCCCGATCCTGACATTCCCGCGGCACCGTCGGGAAACGGGAGCGCGGCTGCGGGTCCCCGAAGCAACCGCCGGAGCGACAGCACGAGGAACGCGCCCCAGGTAGTCGTCTTCGAAGGCGTCCTCGTCAGGAACAGCGACGGCTCCGAGGGGATCTTGACGGACCAGGGCTACCACTACACCCTGCGCCGGACGCCTGGCTGCATGGACGTCACCAGCGAAACCCCCAAGAGCGATCCGCGGGCGGCCGACGTCATCTACTCCGACTGTCTCGAGGATGCCATGGCCCGGCTCCTGGTGGCGCAGGCCACCCGGGACAAGCCGAATGCCGACGACAACACCCTGCGCCGGTGGCTGCGAGCGCCGGGCGGCCAGATGGCGGCGGAGTTCCGGGCGTGGCCCGACCGGGACCTGGACACGATGATCCGGATCTGCCGGGCGGTCGGCAGAGCAAAGTTCATCAGCGGGGACTTTCCCAAGCCGCCGAGGCGACAACTGACCCGCAGACCGCGTCCCGAGCCCCGGTACCGTTTCCGCGGCGTGCACCGCGGTCGCGTGTTCGAGGCACATTCCATCGAGAGAGTGTAGCGGCCTCAGCGCTTGCGCTTCGAGCGGATCCTCTCCGCGTTCTCCTCGAGGGCCTTCTGGATCGCCGCCACGTCCGCCTCGCTCATGTTCTTCCGCACCTGGTGCAGCATGGCAACGAAATGGGAAATCTCCTCTCGTTCCACCGGACAGCCGACGTTGCCCTGGGGGCCGTCGGACGTCACCAGGGGCGTCATCTTTGTGTTCGCGAACACGAACCAGGGAATGCTATTACCACGTCCCTGCCGGATGACATCCGCCATCAACCTGCCGTGCTTCATCCGGTCCTGGTCGATCTTCACCGGGATCAAGTCCTTGGCGATGATCGGCGAGACCTCTGCGCGCTCGAGGAACTCCTCGAGCCGATGGCACCAGGTTCACCCCGGCGCGCTCAGGTAGATGAACAACGTCTTGTTGTCGATCTTGGCCTTCTCTCGGGCTGCTGCGAGGACATCCGCCGCATCGAGAGGTTCCGCCCTGTGCTTCTCCAGGAAGGCCCACACCTTGGATGGGTCGATGTTGCCTCCGGTCCGCAGGGGCTTGGTGGCACTGTGCGCCACCGGATTGCCATCGCCGGACAACACCGTCAGGTAGGGCACGCCCTCCGTCCTGATCTCGGCCTCGTACTTCTTGGCAATGTCCTGGTTCTTGTCCCACTTGCCGATGTCCACTGTCACAAGCACGTACTCATAGCGGAGCATCCTTGCGGTCTTCGGGTCGTTGAAGGACGCAACCAACTTGTGGCACCACTCGCACCAGTTGCCGCCAAACATCACCAGCACCTGCTTGTTGTCGTGCCTTGCCTTCTTGACGGCGGCGGCAATCCCCTCCTTTGCGTCAGCCGTGGGGTTGAAGACCGCGTTCGTCGCCTGGCCACCCTGGGCAATGGCGATTCCGGTCAGGAGCGCGAATGGGAACGTGTTTCGGACACAACGAATCATGATCTGATCTGCTCCTCTACCTGAGGCTGCCAGTCACCTCCTCGGCACGGCCATGGAGGATGGCGTTGAGTACCAACCTTATTGTCCCGCGGGGCTGGCCACGGTAGACGGCGTCATTGCCGAAGAGGTAGACACGCCCCTTCCGCACCCCAACGGCCACGATTGCCGCGCCGTTGCGCAACCTGTCCGCACCGATGGCCCAGCCGCTCAGAAGCAGGTCACGATCCCCGTACCTCGCCAGGCTCCTCGCCCTCTCGGCGTTCTTGATCTGGAACACGGTGCTGCCGCAGAACATGGCGGCGACGTCGACGGGAGAACCGTAGCCGATCGGATCACCCTCCTCGACCTTCATCCGAACCAGCGAGCCCGGGATGAAAAACTCGCTGCGCCGCGGGCGACGCCACTTGCCGTCCTTTCCCTCGATCCGAACGCCGACCTCCACGGGAAGGTCCAGCAACTTGACGATGGCGGCGGGCTGGTCCCCCAGCGCCAGGATCACTCCCCCGCCACCGAGGAAGACCTCGAGGGAACGGGTCGTGGGCTCCTGCTCGAGCCGCACCCGGGTCTTGCCGACCTCGCGCCAGTCTTCGAAACGCGGCAGCACCGCCACCATCTTCTCGAGTTCTTCGTCGGTGATGCTCACGGGCCGCCCCCGCTGGAGAGCACGCTGGACCCGCTCGGGTCCACCGCGATTCGGCAAGCCGGTGTGAAACACCAGCACATCGCACATCTCGCCCAGCCTCCCGGCGAGGACGTCAGCGGCGGACACCGGAACCGTGCAGAACCCCGACTGCTCCAGCAGCCAGCGGCTCCAGCCGGTGGCCATGTCGCCGCCATAGGTATCGAACAGACCCACCCGAACAGGCTCGAGCTTCAGGGCGGGACCCACCGCCGGCTGGTCTACACCCTCGAAGTCCAGACCGAATTCGTTGGCAAGCTCACGGATCCGGGTGCCGGTTCCCTCGGACCTGGGGATGTAGAACGTGCCCGGGGAAACGTTCGTCTTGAGACGAAACACCTTGTCGTTGGCAGCCAGCAGGCGGTTGACACAGGCAAAGACCTGGTAGCTGCCGGGCCTGAGAAGCCACCCGGCCTGGGCGGCACCCACGAGGCCTGGCCTCGGAGTCTCGATGTCGCCAAGGTCGATCGGTTCGAACGGTCCCTCCAGGCGGTCCTGCACGCGCCGAAACTGCACGCCCATCTGCATGGCCAGCGTCCAACCAGCGCTGTCATAGGGTCGGACCGGCTCGCCGCCGGCGCCCACGTCGTGGGGATGCCATTGCGGCTCGAACATGTCGCGGACATGAGGCCGGAAAGCCTGGGCCGCAAGCACGACAAACGTGCCCTGGGGATAGGCGAGTTGGCCAACCTTGAAGGCCTCGGTGGCGCGATGCACTTCCACGCCCGTCTTGAGCAGGCACCCCACGAATCGTGTTGCGGTCGCCAGGTCCGGCTGATCTCCCGGCACGACATAGGCGCGTGCATCCCGCAGTGCGGGGTCCAGATAGGTGTTTCGAGCTGCCTGCTCCGCGGCAGGCGCGTCACCGTTCTCCTGAGCCGCCTGCCGGTGCTTCGCCTCCTGCACCATCCGGGGCGTCAATGTCCAGTGGTCCTGGCTCCCCCGCCGAATGGAGTTCCGGCCAGCCTGGTAGATGTTGAACAAGAACTCCTGGCGGTATCTGGCTGCCACATCCAGGATCGCGAAGTTCGCCGTTTGCAGGTACTCGATGGTCTGGCGCGCGTGCCAGGTCTGGGCTTGCACCGGATCCGGATAGTCCCCAAACGGCAGTTGCAGTCTGTCCTCCGGCCTCAGCGGCGTCGGGTTGGGACTCCCGAACGACTCGGTCAAGATACCGATGACGTTGTGGAAGTAGGCTGTGGTGCGCAGTCCGCCATTCCACCATGTCGAGTACGGGGCCCCAGATCGCGAGATCACACCGGGCTTGCCTTCCCAGGCAAACCGGCTGTTCATGTGCGCCGCAACCAGCTCGATGCCACGCACGATCAGGGGATCGAAGTTGTAGTTGAACGGGTTTCGGAAGGGGGGCGTGAAGATCACGGTCCCCTTGGGCGCTGTCTGGTGGTGGTTGTAGAGGATCTGCGGATACCAGCGCCGGTAGAGGATCCGATTGATCGCCGTCGTCTCCGCCTGCGAGCAGTGATAGAAGTCCCGGTTGTTGTCGTGTCCCACATAGCGCTGGTAGAGCACCGGAAGCCCTCCCACCTTCCCCGTCGCCATGTAGGCATTGGCAACCATCTCCATCCCGTCAGGGTTGGCCGGGCACACCAGCAGGATCACGTTCTCGCGGATGTTCTTGGCAACCTCGTCCTCACGGCTGACCATCCGGTAGGCAAGCTCGATGATGTTCTGCCCGGCGACGCACTCGGTGGCATGCATGCCGGCATCGATCCAGACGACCGCCCGCCCCCGTGCCGCCAGCCCGCCGGCCGTCACATCATCCAATCCCCGTGCCCGGGCCAGCCTGGCGCTGATCCGGCGGTACTCCTCCCGCTGCCGGAGATTCTCCTTCGAGGAGATGATCGCCATCACCATCCGTTGGCCGTACGACGTGCGGCCGATGTCCTCGAGGACGATGCGATCCGACTCCTCGGCGAGCTTCTGCCAGTAGGCCCGGAGCTGGGTGTAGTTGGCGAGGAAGTGGTCCGCCCCGACCTGCTTGCCGAAGAACTTCTCCGGCGGTGTGACCTGCGCGGTGACACCGCCAAGCACGCAGAGTCCCGCCAGGACGCGCATTGGGAGGGAGCGGGCCATGGCCGCCCCATGGTATCCCGGGTCAGGAACCGCTCCAGTCGTAGAAACCCCTCCCGGACTTCTTCCCCAGCAGGCCCCTGGCCACCATGTCCCGCATCAGCGGCGGCACCTGGAAGGCAGGGCTGTCGAGGGCTTCGTTCAGGTAGTCCGCAATCGCCATGCGCACATCCAGACCCACGAGGTCCGTGAGCCGCAGGGGCCCCATGGGATGGCGGTAGCCCAGCTCCATGGCCTTGTCGATGTCCTGGGCCGACGCCACGCCGGCCTCGATCATCCGGATCGCCTCCAGGCCCAGGCACACCCCCAGGCGGCTGGTGGCGAATCCGGGACTGTCGTTGATGACGATGGGGTCCTTGCCGATCGCCCTGGCCCAGTCCAGGACGCGGTCGACGACCCGTGGAGCACTCACCTTCGTCCTCACCACCTCCAGCAGGGGCATCAACGGGGGCGGGTTGAAGAAGTGGGTGCCGATGCAGCGCTCGGGATGAGCCACCCCATGGAAGACCTTGGCCAGGGAGAGCGACGAGGTGTTCGTGGCCAGCACGGTGGTGTCCCGCGACTGGCCTGCAACCCTGCGGAACAGGTCGTTCTTGAGCCGCAGGTCTTCGGGAACCGCCTCCACCAGGATGTCTGCCCCCGCCACGGCTTCCGCCAGCACGAGGGTGGTCTGGATCCTCCCCAGCGTCGCTGCCATCTGCTCCGCGGTGGCCTTGCCCTTTTCGACGCTCTTGACCAGGAACGATTCGATCCTGCCTCGCGCCGAGTCCAGGAGCTCTTGGGAGATGTCCTGCAACCGGACCTTGGACCCCGCCGCAGCACACACCTGGGCAATCCCGGCTCCCATGGTTCCGCTGCCGATCACGGCCACGGTCTCGAATACCGGATCCGTCATGTTGCGACCTCCAGGACGACCTTGCCGAACACCTCCCGATCCTCCAGCAGCCTGTGGGCCTTCGCCACCTGGTCCAGGGGCAGGACGTGATCCACGACCGGCCGCAGCCGTCCCTGGCTGACCAGCCGGATGATCCGCAGCAGGTCACCCTTGCTGCCCATGGTGTTGCCCAGGATCTCCAGGTTCTTGAAGAAGACCTGGCGCAGGTTGATGGTCACCTCGTGGCCGGCGGTGGCACCGCAGGTCACCAGCCGGCCCCCCGCCCCGAGACAACGCATGCTGCCGGCAAAAGTGGCGGCACCGACGTGCTCGAAGACCACGTCCACGCCGGCACGACCGCGAAGCGTCCGCACCTCCTGAACGAAGTCCCGCTCTTGGTAGTTGATGCCATGGTCGGCGCCGAGCCTGAGGGCAGCGGTGCACTTCTGGTCGGTGCCGGCGGTGGCGATCACCGTCGCGCCCAACAGCCTGGCGATCTGGATCGCGGCGCTGCCGACGCCAGAGCCGCCCCCATGGATCAACACGGTCTCCCCAGGCTGAAGGCGAGCCCTGGTGACCAACATCGACCATGCGGTCTGGAACGAGAGGCCAAAGGCCGCCGACTCGGGGAACGAGAGGTTCTGGGGT
The DNA here is from genome assembly GCA_003235605.1 of Planctomycetota bacterium. The sequence goes on from QJVU01000544.1 coordinate 6,317, forward strand.
CTTGGCGCCACGTTCTGGTCCGGCACGACGACGAACTCGGCGCAGCAGCCGTCCCGAGACTCCCCCAGGATCCCGT
>QJVU01000467.1 GCA_003235605.1 Planctomycetota bacterium
CCCAGGAGGGAGACGGCACACCCTGCGGCGGCTACTACACCCAGGAGCAGATCCGCGAGATCGTCGCCTACGCTCGCGAGCGCTTCATCACGATCGTCCCGGAGATCGAGATGCCGGGCCATGCCCAGGCTGCGATCGCGGCCTATCCGGAGCTCGGCAACACCACGGAGCACCTCGAGGTGCGCACCCGCTGGGGGATCAGTCCCAACGTCTACAACGTCGACGACCGGACCTTCGCCTTTCTGGAGGATGTCCTGACCGAGGTGATCGATCTGTTCCCCGGTGAGTTCGTCCACGTCGGCGGGGACGAATGTCCCAAGGAACAGTGGAACGCCTCCGAGCCCGCCCGGCTCCGCATGGAGCAGGAGGGACTTGCCAATGCCCAGGAGCTCCAGAGCTGGTTCATGCGGCGCATCGCGACCTTCCTAGCCAAGAAGCAGCGCCGCCTGATCGGCTGGGACGAGATCCTGGAAGGCGGCCTGCCCCCCGACGCCACGGTGATGGTCTGGCGCAGCTGGGACCATGGGATCAGGGCCATCCAGCAGGGGCACGACATCGTCATGTCCCCCACCACCCACTGCTACTTCGACTACTACCAGGGGGACCCGAAGACGGAGCCCGAGGCCATCGGCGGCTTCCTGCCCCTGGAGAAGGTCTACGCCTTTGAGCCGTTGCCCCCGGGTCTCAGCGAGGCGGAGGGCAAGCACGTGCTGGGAGCCCAGGGCAACCTCTGGACGGAGTACATCGGGAGCTGGGACAAGCTGATGTACATGGCCTTCCCCAGGGCCTGCGCGATGGCGGAGACGACATGGTCACCCCCGGAACGGAAGAACTACGGCGACTTCCTGGCCAGGTGGCGGATCCATGCCAGGCGCCTCCAGGTGCTTGGGGTGAACTACCGGCCGGTGACCGGGGAAGCAGGGGACGCCGGGAAGAGCCGCGACGCCGGAAAGTCCCACGACGCCAGCAAGACCCACGACGCCAGCAAGACCCACGACGGCAGCAAGCCGGCAGGCTAGGTGCTGGCGGATAGCCCCGCTTTCTCCCGCAAGAGCGCCGCAAGACCTTCGACGTCGTCGGTTCCGATGCGAATGCTGCGACCGCGGTGGGTGATGCGCACGCAGTCGAAGCCCCAGAGGTTGTAGGTCCAGCCGCGGAAGGGGACGTAGTGGATGCCCAGGCCGTCGATGAGGCCGGAGCGGGCGGCCGCGACACCGGAAATGTCGCTGTAGCGGAAGCGGAAGCGGAGCAGGGGGATGGGCCCGTAGCGGAGCTGCAGGGCGTCACCCCGGTCCTCGATGGTGAGGGTCGCGAAGCAGAGGGCGACGAGCACGAGAACGGCCGCCATGGTGCCCAGGACCGCCTGGCCGATCAGCGTTACGGAGGGGACCCACGCGGCCGCGGCGAGGGCCAGGCCCACGAGCATGAGGATGATCCAGAGGAAGCCGCGTTGGGTGTGGGTGTACATGGCAGTCGGGTTTCGGATGCAGGCACGAGTTCCGGACAGGGCAGACCAGAGCCGCAGGGCGGCGGAGACAGCCTAACCGCACGATCCCCACCTATTCTCCCGGAACCGAGAAGGACCAAGCCCACCCAGCCCGTCGTCGTGCCTGTCTTTTCGATGCCACCAGATCGACGGGCAGATCGACGAGCCACGACGTCCGTCAGAGCGCCACCGTCTGGCGGGGTCCCTGGACGTGGAACTCCCGGTCCAACTGCTGGTCGTTGCGCCTGCCGGTGAGCCGATAGCATCCTTCCGGCACGTTCATCTGGGCGGGGCCGCGGTGGACCCATACCTGGCGGACACGTTCTCCCTCGGGAGCGTCCGGTGGCGGATCGAGCCAGGTCAGCGTGAGCGGGTCCGCCCTGGGCGGGCGAATGCCTCGACTGAAGGCCCCCTCGACCCGGGGTAGGATCAGCTTCAGGTCGGTGCGGCGGACCAGCCTGCAGGTCACCGCGGCCAGCTGGTCTGCCACGACCTGGACCTCCTGGTCGAAGGAGGCTTTGCCGTCACCGGTGACCCGCACCCGGTACCTGCCCGGTCGCAGCCAAGCAAGCTCCCAGCCCTGGCTCGTTCTGACCTTGCGCATGTCCAGCGCCTCGCCGCCCTCCGCGCGGCTCACGTAGATGCTCAGTTCGACGCCCTCCGACTTCGGGTGCAGCAACACGTGCAGTCTGCCGCCGCCGGTTCCCGGACGCAGATCGATCACCTCGCCGCCGGGTGGCACGAGGATCCGGTCGAAGTGGACCTGAGCGCACGCCCACCCCGGCATGCCGCTGATCCGGAGGTAGGGGATCCAGGAGCCGGGCGGGATGCCGAGGACCGTGAACTCGAACTGCCGTCGCGGCTGCTCCCACTCCCCCTGGGAGACACCGATCGCCGAGGCGCGGAACGGCCTCGTGACGAGGCTGAAGTAGTAGTTCCGGACCGGCTCCGGCACGTGGACCCGGACCGTCAGGAAGCCGCGGTTGTTGGCCCAGTTCCTGGCGAGGTCGAAGGCCACGCTGTCCGCATCGCGGTGCAGTCGCTTCGCATCCAGAAGTACCTGCTGCTGGGTCATGAGGTGCAGGCCATGGAGGCGCACGACGAACTCGTTCTCGATGGGGTGCTCCAGGACGCAGGCCATGCGGTCTCTCGCGGGGTACATCGCTGCAGAGTGCTCTCCCTTGGTCCTCTGCAGGTGGACGCGCGCGAACTCCGCCGGGAAGCGGGCCTCGCCATAGTGGATGCTAGCGATCAGGGTGTAGTCAGCGAGCAGCGCGTCGGCAGCGTGGACCGCGGTGACCTCGATCTCGCGCAGCGGCAACAGCACGCACTCCGGGGCCTGCGGGTCCACCCCGACGAAGGCATACCCTGCCTTGCGGACCGCCCACCCGGCGTAGTGAAGGTCGCGTGGTCGCGGCACGGTTCCGTCGGTGCGGGAGACCAGGCGGCGGATCAGGTCGCAGTCCTCGTCGAAGAACAGCACCTCGGCACCGTCGATCGGCTCGCCGGCGGGGTTCCGGACCGTCAGGACATCGGGCATCGACCTGCGATCGGTGTTGGCGGGGGTTTCGGACGGAGCCTCCGCACCCAGCATGCTGCGGTCAACGCGCGCGGCAGTCCCGGCAGTCGCAGGGCCCTCCCCTGTATCGGCCTCGACGCTCGTCGGCGGCTGGCCCCCCACGACCAACCAACCCGATAGGGCGACCAGCAGCAAGGCGGCAACGGCGAGCGCCTTCCTCCGAGGGGTCATGACCCCGGAGTCTACGGCACGGTGTCGACGCCCAGGAGGGGCTCGCAGGCAGCGACGGCGTTGGCCGGGGTTTTCTGTCACACTGGTGGGCCCCTGAACGTCCTGGCCCTGTCATGACGCCCGAATCCACGCCCATCGCACCGCAAGCGCTCCTGGCCGAGGAGGACTTCCTCCGCGGCGTGGTGCGTGACCTGATACGCGACCCGGATCGGGTGGATGACGTCGTCCAGCAGACCTGGTTGCAGGCCCTCATCAGGCCGCCGCGGGCCGGCTTGCGCAGCCTGCGCGGCTTGCGCAGCTGGCTGGCCCGGGTGGCGCGCAACAAGGCGACCGACGAGTTGCGGGCCGCGAAGCGGAGGCAGCTCCACGAAGAGCTGGCGCAGCCCCGGGAAGGGTTGCCAACGCCCGCGGAGATCCTCGAGCGCGAGGCCGAGCGCCAGAAGGTCGTCGAGGCCGTGCTTTCCCTGGGGGAGCCGTACCGCACGACGCTGCTGCTGCGCTACTACGACAGCCTGGGCGCGCCGCAGATCGCGGTGCGGATGCAGGTGACCGCGGCGGCGGTGCGCACGCGGATCAGCCGCGGCCTGGAGATGCTGCGGGTCAAGCTGGACGAAAGCCACGGCGGCAACCGCGCGGCCTGGATGCTGGCCTTGGCGCCGCTGGTCGATCCGCGGCACCTGCTGGTGGGTGCAGCCGCGAGCACGGCCGGGTCGAGCGCCGCCGGGTCGAGCGCCGCCGGGTCGAGCGCCGCCGGGTCGAGCGCCGCCGGGTCGGCCATGTCCACGACGTTCAGCAAAGGGGCTCTTTGGATGACGATGACGACGAACACGCGCCTGCTGGTTGCTGGCGCCGTCCTGCTCGTGGGCGGCCTGGGATGGGTCGCCTTGGATTGGAGCCTGGGTGGGGATCCCGGCGAGGGCGGCCCGCAGTCCAAGGACAGGGTGGCGGAACGATCTTCCCGCGGGAACGACGGCCCCGCGGTCCCTGCCGCCCAGGACAGTGCCGCCGCTGCCGCCGAGAGCCAGCGGCAGCGCCTCCTCGAGAACACGCCCTGGCAGCTCGGAGGGAGGGTCTTCGAGAACCACGGGGCAAGGCTCCGGGGCTTCCGGGTCCGCATCGATGTCTACGAGGGCATGGTGGCGCCCCTGGGCCCTGGAGCGGTCCTCCCCGACAGCCTCGAACCCATCCTCACCACCGAGGTCATGACCGACGACGACGGTGCTTTCCGCTGGGGTCGAGAGGCACCCAACCGCAACGTCACCATCCGCTTCCAGCCGGGGAACGACGAGCACGCCAGGGGCCGGCGGTACCTCGTCCTCACCAAGAACGAGCAGCCGCCGAAGGACACCAGCCTCCGGTTCCCGCTGCTGGATGGCCTGGTGGAGGGGCGTGTCACCAACGAGGCCGGCCAACCCGTCGCCGGCGCCACCGTGCACTGGTACGTCTACACCAAGACCAGGACCGACGAGGCCGGCTACTACAAGCTACGGATGCCCGCGGGTCGGCTGCCGGTGATGTGCCACTCCCCCGGCTACGCAGGCCAGAGCGTCGCCGTGAACATCTTCCGCGTGGTTCCGGGCGTGACCGGCAGTGGCGGCGTGCCGCTGAAGCATGCGCGCCAGGACTTCGTCCTGAAGAAGGGCTTCCGGATCACCGGTGTCGTCCAGGACGAGTCCGGCACCCCGATCGCCGGCGCCCGGGTGCACGACTGGCACAACTACTGGCAGCCGACCCGGACGGACGAGGACGGCAGGTTCGAGTTGACCCATCTGACCCCTGGTCGGGATCAGTACTCGGTCATTACCCATCACCCGGGCTTCGTGCAGGGGCACGCCTACGTGACGCCGGGCCAGACCGAGGTGACGATCACCATGGCCGCGGGAGCCACGTTGTCCGGTCGGGTGACGGACCCCCGAGGCCGACCGGTGGAAGGTGCCCTGGTCTACGCTCGCACCGCAGCCCTCAACAATGACGAGCCGGATGCGATCTCCGGCGCCGATGGCACGTTCGTGGTGCCGGCCATGCGCTGGGACACGTTTCACGTAGCTGCCCGCAAGCGCGGCTACGGCATGGCCATGAAGGAGGTCGCGGTTCCCGAGAAGGGCAATGTGGAGCAGGTGGAGCTGCAGCTCACCGAGACCAACAGGCTTCGGGGCATCGTCACCGATCCCGGCGGCCGGCCCCTGGCCAACGTCACCGTGCACTTCAGCCTGGAGGGCGACCTGGACACCAGCCTCGGCTCCGACGTGCGCACCGACCCGGCGGGTCGCTTCGTGGCTGTCGACCTGCCCGACAGACCGCTGTGTGTCCTGGCCATGCGCAAGGGCTACCAGCGCCGGGAGACCAATGGCCACCGTCCCGGCGGACCGGAGGTGCGTCTGGTGCTGCAGCCCGAAGCGGCGATTGCCGGCCGCGCCCTGGACGGCAACACCGGCAAGCCGCTGTCCAAGTTCCGGGTGAGGCTGATCTGGCCGACCCTGCGGGAGGGGGAACACTGCGGCCTGTTCTCCTTCTCCGGCTCGCTGAACGATCCCGGCCACACCTTCGAGGGAAACGAAGGCTGCTGGCAATTCAACGACGAAGAGTTCTCCGAGGGCGTGATCCTGGCGGTGGCCATCGATGCACCGGGCTACGGCACCCAGATCCTGGATCGGCTCCAGGGGACCGCGACACCGGATGCCGATGCCCACGTGGCAAGGCTCTACCCGGAGATGCGGATCACCGGCAGGGTGCAGGACCAGGCCACCGGCCATCCGGTGGGCGGCGCCAGGGTGGAGATCGCGCCCGAACGGGAACGCGGCTTCGGCTTCTTCGAGACCCGCGGCGACTCGGTCCTGTCCGCTGCCGACGGCAGTTACGAGATCGAGAACGTCGGTCCCCAGAGCTACCGCATCACCGTGCGGGCGGAGGGCTACCTGCCGGCACGGCTGCGAGGAATCCGCGTGGTTCAGGGCCCAGGCACGCTCCAACGCAACATCGCCCTGCGCCGCGGCGCCGTGGTCGCCGGCGTTCTCCAGGGGCCTGACAACCGCTGGGCGGCAGGTGTCTCGTTGGTCCTGAAGCCGCTCCATGAGGGCAAGGACGAGGATGTCACCGTCCGTAGCCTGAGCACCGACGCGCGCGGCCGCTTCTCGTTCGAGAACGTCAAGGAC
>QJVU01000333.1 GCA_003235605.1 Planctomycetota bacterium
AGGTACTCGGCGAGGTCTTGGAGGTACTGCGGGCGCTGCTGCTCATCAGGGTCGATGGCCGGGAGACCGGACTCGTGCAGGTGCAGGGTGAGCTGCGCGAGCGACTGAACGAACTTGCCGAGGCTGCGGACATCACCCGGCTGGATGCAATGGTGCACGCCGGCCTGCTGGGCCGGGAGCGGATCCGGCGCCTGGAGGACCGCCGCCTGGTCCTGGAGGTGAGCCTGTTGCGCATGGCGGAGGCGGGACGCCTGCCGCAGCTCGCGGACCTCTTGGAACAGCTGAGAACCGGTGCTCCCATGCGAGGTGCGGCTGCTGCGCCGACCGGAGCTGTTGCGGCAACCGCGCCAGGTGCGCCGCCGAAGCCGAAGTCAAACAGCCTCCACGACCGATTGCTGGCAGAGTGTCGTGAGGAGCACTCGCTGTTGGCCCGCTCCTTGGAGGAGTGCCGCGTAGCAGAACCGGACCCCGAGGGTGTCGTGCAAATCCAGGTCATGAGCGGACGCAAGATGCACCGGGATCGGCTCACCTCGGCCGGGGTGCAGCAGCAGCTACGGGAGATGATCTCCAAGATCCTGGGGCGGGACGTGGCGATCGCGGTTACCCTTGCCGACGCAGCGGCTGCGGACGCCGCTGCCCGGCCCGACGGCAGCGAGCCAAGGACCGCAAGACCCTCGGGGGCCCCAGAGCTCCCGAAGCCTGGCCAGGCGGTGCGCAAGGTGCTGGAGCGCTTCGACGGCCGGGTTCTGAAAGTGAACGACCAGCACTCCAAACCCGAGAACCAACTGCCGGAGTAGAAGACCCATGGGTGCACCGGGATTCGGTGACATGAGCAGCCTGCTGAAACAGGCTCAGCAGATGCAAAAGCGGATGCAAGATACCGAGAAGGACCTTCGCGAGCGCATCGTCGAGGGCTCTGCTGGAGGCGCTGCGGTCAAGGTCTATGTCAATGGCATGCAGGAGGTCCAGGCGATCAAGATCGATCCGGACGCCGTCGATCCCGAGGATGTCGAGGGCCTCGAGGACCTGGTGACTGCAGCAGTTCGGCAAGCCCTCAGCGCCTCCCGCGCGTTGCGCGAGAAGGAGATGGGCAAGGTTACCGGTGGCATGAACCTGCCCGGGATGGGCTTCTAGCGGCCGATGCCGCGGTCGATCTGTTGGCTGCACGCTCGCAAGCGGTTGAACGTCTGAAGGAGTGCTTTGCGCGTCTGCCTGGCATCGGCCCCAAGACCTCCGAGCGTCTGACCTACCACCTGCTCGCGGCGGACGAGCGAGAAGCCATGGATCTGGCTGAGGCCATCCGCAGGGCCCGCGAGTCCACGAAGGTGTGCAGTGCCTGTTTCAGCCTGGACGAGATCGACCCATGCTCTGTTTGCAGCGACGAGGGCCGTGACCAGACACTGCTTCTGGTAGTCGAGCACCCGCGGGAAGTCGCGGCGTTCGAGCAGGCGGGGTACCGAGGCCTCTACCATGTCCTGCAGGGGAAGGTCTCCAGCCTCGAAGGCATCGGCCCGGAGGATCTGACGGTACCTCAGCTGCTGCGGCGCCTGCGCGACTCCGCCGTCCAGGAGGTGTGCCTGGCCACGAACCCGGACCTCGAGGGTGAAGCGACGGCGCGGATGATCCGGGAGCGTCTTCGGGAGGTGGGGGTGAAGGTAACCCGTCTGGCGCGCGGCATCCCGGCGGGGGCGACCATCCAACAGGTCTCCCAGAGCATTCTCGCCGATGCCATGGAAGGTCGGCGGCCGCTTTCCTGAGGAGCTGCGTCCGGCTCCGGGCCACATGGCGTAAGGCTGTCGCGATCCACGACGGCGGTACCTCGCGCGCCTCAAGTCGGCTCCCACCGCTGCCGACTTCTTGGACAGTCTGGGAGCCACGGCGGTACCCAGCAACCAGAGCACAGAGCGGGGAACAGCGGAGGCGACCCGGTAACCGGGGCAGAGCGATGCATGGAAGTCAGGGTGCAGGCAACACAGCGCCAGGAGCAGCGGCTTGCGTTGCTGCCCAAGATGCTGCAGTCGATCGAGGTGCTGCAGATGACCACCGTCGACCTGCTGGTGCGCATCCGAGCCGAGCTGGAACAGAACGAGCTGTTGGAGGTGCTCTGCGAACCTCCGGAGCCGGAGCTGCCCCCGCAGAACAAGGGCACCGGAGACGACGATGGCGAGGACGCCATGGGCGTCGAGGCTCAGCGGCTCCAACCCGGCCGCGACGAAGCGGTCGACCGCAAACAACAGTTCCTGAACAATGTGGCAGACTCCGGCGCCAGCCTGCTCGACCACATCGCCGAGCAGATCGGGTGCCTGAACCTGCCCGACACGCTGGCGGCCGCGGTGCTGGCCCTGGCCGAGCAGTTGGATGACCGTGGCCTGCTGAGCATCTCCGACCACGAGCTCCAGCTGGTCCTGGAGCAAGACCTGATCCCGGTTGCGATCACGGTCCTGCAGTCCCTGGAACCGCGGGGGATCGGCGCTCGGGACACCGTCGGCGCCATGCTGCTGCAGCTTCCGGACAACGATCCCGATCTGGCGGACATCGAGGCCATGCTGACGGAACACCTGGAGGCTTTGGCGCGGAACAAGCTCCCGGACGTGGCCAGGGCCCTCGGGCGCACCATGGACGAGGTCCGCCAGCTCCTGGAGCGGATCAGCAGGCTGAGCCCGCGGCCCGCAGCCCGGTTTCGCAGCGAAAACCCGGGGATCGTGTCCCCGGACGTGGTGGTGAGGTTGGAGGATGGCGAGCCGGTCGTCGAGGTCGACGACATGTCGCTGCCGGATCTGGGCATCGCGGCTGGCTACGAACTCACGGTGGCGGACAAGGAAACCCCCCCTGATGTCCGAGAATACCTGAGAAAGAAACTGAGCAGTGCCCGTGGCCTGATCGATGCCGTCGACCAACGACGCCGCACGTTAGCGCGAGTCACCGCGACGATCATGCAACACCAACTGGAGTTCCTACGTCGGGGAAAGTCGGCATTGCGTCCCCTTCGGATGAGCGAGGTCGCCGACGAACTCGGTTTGCACCCCTCCACGGTGAGCAGGACCATCCAAGGCAAGCACGTCCAGACGGATCGAGGCATTCTGCCGCTCCGCGAGTTCTTCGACGGCAATCGGCGGGCGCTACCGGCGGAGGGCGATGGTGCCGGGCGTCTGGCAATCAAAGAGCACATCCGGCAGCTGGTTGCCGGCGAGGACCCACAGGCGCCACTCTCGGACGATGACCTCGTGAACCTGCTGGCAGCCAGGAGAATCCGCTTGGCGCGCCGCACCGTGGCGAAGTACCGGCGCGAACTGGAGATTCCGTCCAGCTATCGGAGACGCAGACACGGGGAGGGGTCATGACGCCATCCAACTACGACCCCCTCCAGGGCGAAGAGGCAGTCCTCGACGAGGCGCCCCTCGAAGAGGCGGGGCCCCGCCGGACCACGCCCGCGAATGCCACTCCCGGGAGCCCGGCACCCGAGGATGCGGAATCGCGAGAGGGGGCACCTGAGGCGGTGATACCCGAAGAAGGGAAACCTGAAGCAGGGGCACCCGAGGCGGAGACACCTGAAGAGGGGACACCCGAAGAAGGAGCAACCGAAGAAGGAGCAACCGAAGAAGAGACACCCCTGCAAGGGACAATGGGGGAGGGGACATCCGGCGAAAGCACCCAGGGCACGGTGGAGGCGAGCCAGCCTGCTCAGGCCGGCGGACCGCCCGGGTCGGGGCCCAGACGGCGGACCTCCCCCGGAACGCCCACGAACCCCTGGCCCGAGCCAGCCGAGCGCGGCGCGGCCGTGGGGCCCACGCGTCTGCGGGTCCCGCATCCAGTGGCTTCTCCAAGGCACGGCAGGCGGGAGCCCCTGCCGAGCCAGAGGGATCACGCCGAGTACTCGCGCATTCCCGTGCCCGTGCCGGAGCCCACTGCCTCCAGGGTGGTGCCGATGCTGCTGTTGGTCACCGGGCTCGGTGCTGCAGCCTACTTGGGTCTGGTCGTGCGCCATTATCCGTTGGCGATCTTCCTGGTGCTCATCAGCCTCGTGGCGGCGCCACTGGCACGGATGATCTTCCGGGGGTCGATCGACTAGGCGCTACGTGGCGGGCACTATAGTCCCGGGTGTGCGGACCTACCTGTTGACCATCACCTACAAGGGCTCGCGCTATGCAGGCTGGCAACGGCAGGATGGCTTCGATACCGTCCAGGAGTGCCTGGAAAGAGCGTTCCAGGTGCTTCTCGGAGAGACCGTCGTGGTTCACGGGGCCGGGCGGACGGACGCCGGGGTGCACGCCTTGCGTCAGGCAGCCCACGTACGTGTGCCGCGGTCCTTCGACCCAGAGGAACTGGTGCAGGCGCTGAACGGCAACCTGCCCCGGGACATCGCAGTCAGGGCCGCGCGAGAAGTGCCCGCGGGGTTTCACGCCCGGTTCTCCGCCATCGGCAAGCGCTATCTGTACCGGTTCGTCGTTGGCCGAATACGGCCGGTCCTTGGAACCGACCTCTTCCATTGGGTCAAGCGTCCCCTGGACATCGAGGCGATGCGTCGGGCGGCGGGCTTCCTGCGCGGCGAACACGACTTTGCATCCTTCGCATCAAACCCGGGTTACGATCGCACCCACGGCACGGTGCGGCACGTCCATCACGTGCACGTCATCCGCCGCAGCCACGGCGTGGATCTTGTAGTTCAGGGGAACGGGTTCCTATACAATATGGTCCGTGCGATTGCTGGGACGCTACAGCAGGTCGGATTGGGCAAGCACCCTGCGGAGCATGTTGCCAGCGTTCTCGCTGCCAGGGACCGGAGCCAGGCCGGCATGACCGCGCCGCCAGAAGGCCTCTACCTCGTTCGGGTACTGTACCGTCGCAAGGACCTTGGCATGTGACCACACGCAGGCGATGACGGCCGTTCTCGCCCGTGGCCCGTTTTCAAAAGGCACTCAGTGTTGACGAAACTACCATCCAGCATCTAGCACGAAGACATGGGGACGAACTCAAACCCGGATGATGTCTTGATCGAGGTGACCGGCAGACACCAACAGCTGCCGGACGACGCCCGTGACTACGCGACCGACAAGGCCAGCAAGCTGCTCCGGTTCCACAACCGCATCTCCCGGATCCAGATCGTGATGGACCGCCGGAAGGATGACTCGGAGGTCGAGATCATCGTGCATGTGGACAACGGTCACACTTTCGTCGCCAAGGAAACCGGCAGCGGCTTCAAGTCCGCGTTGGACCCACTCGTCGCCAAGATGGGGCGTCAGCTCAAGAAGGACAACGAGCGCCGCAAGAACCACAAGGGTGGACATGGCCACAAGGACACGCGACCAAAACCGGTCTGAGCGGTGGCCACGTTGACGACTCCGGACGAAGGGTGGGCACGTCGGGCTGGCTAGGGATTGATCATGGGGCTACGCTTGGGGCCACTGCAGTCTGCTCGTCGAGCCACCGAAGCAGCATGATCGAGAACCTGAGTGGATCCTGTCTGATCATCCTGTCCCTGGAGGCTTCCTCAAAGGAAGACGTCCTCCAGGAGATGCTGGACAGGGTCGTGGAGGCGGGACACATCACCAAGCGGGATCGCACGACGATGAAGAAGCTGCTTGTCGAGCGCGAAGCCAGAGGCAGCACGGGGCTTGGCAACGGCATTGCTGTCCCGCACCTCAAGACCAAGAAGCTCAAGGAACACCACTTGGTGGTGGCGAACTCCCAGGTCGGCATCGAGTACGATGCCATCGATGGCCAGCCCGTCCACACGCTGTTCCTTGTGATGGGGCCTGCTGACGACCCGGAGGGCCACCTTCAGGTGTTGCGTTGGATCTCCGGCCTGGCCCGGAGCGCCGATTTTCGGCGCTTCGCTCTGAACGCCAGGAGCGAAGCGGAGATCCGGGACCTCCTGGAGGAGATGGGCGGTGACTCTTGACCGTGGCAGACTGATGGTAGCAGTCTGATGGCGGAGGGCGGTGACGTTGTGGAGACCTGTCGGGCCGAGGTCACCTTGCGAAACTCGAACGGTCTGCATGCACGTCCGGCTCACCTCTTCGTGCAGACGGCCAACGCCTATGCTGCGAAGCTCCTGGTTGGGCGACCGGACCTGGAGATGGTGGACGGCAAGTCGATCATGGGGGTGATGATGCTGGCTGCGGAAAAGGGCACGACCTTGCAGCTGGTCTCGGAGGGCGTCGACTGTCGCGACCAGATCCGCGCTATTACGGAGCTCATCGAGCAGTGCTTCGGTGAAGACTAGGGGTGTTGGATTTGCCGACACGGCCTGGCGAGGCGCGTTTCGGCAACGCCACCGGGATGGCCTCTAATCTTTCCTGGGGGAACGTCCGATACGAAGCATGACACAGCTCATCATCC
>QJVU01000565.1 GCA_003235605.1 Planctomycetota bacterium
ACAAGCTTTCCCCCCCCTGCCACATTGGCAGCCCAGCGCCGCTCCCGCGCCATCCTGGCCAAAGGCTTGGCAGTCCTAAGTCGTTGATTTCACGGTAGAACGGGCTTGGCATGCTGCTTGGCGCCTGGCATGCCTTGTGCTCAACCGAGCCGCATGGACACGAACAAGCTCACCCAGAAGTCGCAAGAAGCCCTCGCCACGGCCCAGAACGACGCCATCTCCCGAGGTCACCAGGAGGTCGGTCCCGAGCACCTGCTGCTGGCGCTCCTCCAACAGGAGGGCGGCCTGCTGCCGCGGCTGTTCCAGAAGATGGACGTGCCCGTGGAGGCAGTGCAGGGCGCGCTGGACAAAGAGCTCCAGCGCCGGCCAAAGGTCTCCGGCCCCGGTTTCGAGGCCGGCAAGATCTACATCTCCCAGGCGCTCTCCCGGGCGCTGGTCACCGCCGAGCAAGAGGCCAAGCGGCTCCAGGATGAGTACGTCTCGGTGGAACACCTGCTCCTGGGCATCATGAGCAAGTGTTCCCAGGAACCGGTCGGGCATGTCCTGGCCGAGGTGGGTGTCACCCGAGAGAGCTTCCTCAAGGCACTGAAGGACGTGCGTGGCCACCAGAGGGTGCAAAGCGCCACCCCAGAAGCCACCTACCAGGCACTGAACCGCTACGGTGTCGACTTGGTGAAGGCAGCGCAGACCAACAAGCTGGATCCTGTCATCGGGCGAGATCAGGAGATCCGGCGGGTCATCCGGATCCTGTCTCGCAAAACCAAGAACAACCCTGTGTTGATCGGCGAGCCGGGCGTGGGCAAGACCGCCATTGCCGAAGGCCTTGCCCAGCGGATCGTCCGGGGTGACGTACCCGAGGGGCTCAAGGAGAAGACCATCTTTGCCCTGGACATGGGCGCGCTGGTCGCCGGCGCAAAGTTCCGTGGCGAGTTCGAAGAACGTCTGAAGGCGGTCCTGAACGAGGTCAAGCAGTCGGAGGGACGCATCATCCTGTTCATTGACGAGCTGCACACGATCGTCGGCGCTGGTAAGGCCGAGGGCGCCATCGACGCCGGCAACATGCTGAAGCCGATGCTGGCCCGAGGTGAGCTGCACTGCATCGGGGCCACCACCCTCGACGAGTACCGCCAGAACATAGAGAAGGACGCAGCTTTGGAGCGACGCTTCCAGCCGATTCTCATTGAGCAGCCCTCGGTCGAGGACACGATCTCTATTCTGCGCGGTCTGAGGGAACGCTTCGAGGTACACCATGGCGTCAAGATCCAGGACACGGCACTCGTCAGCGCTGCTCTCCTCTCCGACCGCTACATCACCGACCGCTTCCTGCCAGACAAGGCCATCGACCTCGTCGACGAGGCTTGTGCGCTGATCCGAACCGAGATCGACTCCATGCCTGCGGAGCTGGACGAGGTGCAACGCAGGGTGATGCAGCTCGAGATCGAGGAAGCGGCGCTTTCCAAGGAGAAGGACAAGGCCAGCAAGCAGCGGCTCGACGATCTGCGCAAGGAGCTGCAGGATGTCCGCAACAAGGCGGGGTCGCTGCGCGCCCAGTACGAGACCGAGAAGGAAGCCATCCAGGGGGTGCGCGCGCTCCGCGAGGAGATCGAACGGCTGCGCGGGGACATGGCCAAAGCGGAGCGAGACTACGACCTGAACCGCGCTGCCGAGATCAAGCACGGCCTGCTACCGGATGCCGAAAAAAGGCTGGCGGCAGCGGAGGCCGACCTCGCGCAACGCAACGGCAGCCAGCTGCTGAGAGAGGAGGTCTCCGAGGAAGAGATCGCCCAGATCGTCAGCCGCTGGACCGGGATTCCGGTCAACAAGCTGGTAGAGGGCGAGCGCCAGAAGCTATTGAAGCTGGACGAGGTTCTGCACCGACGCGTCGTCGGCCAGGACGAGGCCGTGAGCCTCACTGCTGATGCAATCATTCGCGCGCGGTCCGGAATCAAGGACCCCCGGCGTCCGATCGGATCGTTCCTGTTCCTCGGCCCAACCGGCGTCGGCAAGACCGAGCTGGGCAAGACTCTGGCCGCGGCCCTCTTCGACAGCGAGGAGAACATGGTGCGAATCGATATGTCGGAGTACATGGAGAAGCACACGGTGTCCCGACTGATCGGAGCGCCTCCGGGGTACATTGGCTACGAAGAGGGCGGTCAGCTCACGGAAGCCATCCGTCGAAGGCCGTACGCCGTGGTCCTGTTCGACGAGATCGAGAAGGCCCACCCGGACGTATTCAACGTGCTCCTCCAGATTCTGGACGACGGCCGTGTCACCGACGCACAGGGACGTACCGTCAACTTCAAGAACACCGTGATCATCATGACCAGCAACATCGGTGCCCACTACCTGCTGGAAGGCGTGACCGCCGAGGGCGAAATCCAGGAGCCCACCCGCAAGGCTGTCATGCAGGAGCTGCGCCAGAGCTTCCGGCCGGAGTTCCTGAACAGGGTCGACGAGGTGATCCTTTTCAAGCCGCTCAGGATCGAAGAGATCAAGCAGATCGTGGGGCTGCTGGCCAAGGACCTGCAACGCCGTCTTGACGACCGCGAGATTGGCCTGCGCCTGGACGACGAAGCCACCGAGTTCCTGGCCCGGAAGGGCTACGACCCGGCCTTCGGCGCGCGCCCGCTCAAGCGAACCATGCAGCGGGAACTGGAGACCCGCATCGGTCGCGCCCTGGTAGCAGGGGAGATCCCCGATGGATCCAGCATCCTGGTAACCGTGGAGGACGGCGAGCTCAAGGTGCGCCACGTGACAGGCGCCAGGACCGAGGAAGAACAAGCAAACGCCGAGACCTGATTCCCGATTGTGCGCGAACCGGGGTTGCGGGGACTCGTGCGCATGCGAATCTACAAGCCTACTTCACGATCCCCGGCCCACCGAAGTTCCTCGTGTACCCAAAGACGATCTGAAAGACGTCCGCGTCGTTGCTCAGTCCTACCACGATGCCAACATCCAGGACCAGATCTTCGCTCACCGTGTAGGTAAGACCCAACGTGGTGAAGATCTGATTCAGATCCCTTTCCGGCACCTCCACCGCCGCCACTTCGCCGAAGAGCGTCCAATCCACCGCAACTGGGACACTGCCGTCAAGAGCAATGGCGTGCTGGATGTCGGTGTCCCCCTCACTCGGCTCCCCCAGAACCCCGAGCTGGTAGTAGAGGAGTGTGCTGACCGGCCCCACCTGCTTGCCCAGGATGGCTGCGACCAGGAAGTCGTTCTCCCCGGTGCTGAGTCCGTCGTTCTGGTCGCCGGTGGGAACCTTGGTGGCGAGTTCCATGGCAGCCGCGGGGACGGATTCAGTCTCGTTCAAGAAGCGGTAACGCAGACCCACCGTCGTGTCGCCGATACCCGAGGCATCGGGGCCGGGACGTTTCTCTACCTGGTAGGGGGACCAACTCAGGAAGAGCTCGGCATTCTCGGCCATTCCCCACTTCAGCGTCAGCGGCAAGTCCCAACTGTCATGGGGATCGATCTGGCCACCGGTCTCGAGTTCGAACGTCCCTGGCGCGGTCGTCGAAGTGTCCTCCGCGAGCGTGGGTCGCTGGGGCGTGGCTGCTTGCGGCCTGACGGTGAACTGGAAGCAGCCGAAGGTAGCCAGCGCAAGGAGAGCAAGCATCGTGATGCGCGGCATGTGCGGCTCAACTCGGCCGGTACAACACGAAGGTCATGTCGTCCGGTTTGCTCGGCACCGTGTCGTTTGCCTGCTGCATCCGCTTGAGGCACAGGTCCCGGAGCGTCTCTGCCGCCTTCTTCAGTGGCCCCTTGCGCGTGATCTGTACGATCTCGTCCAGGTGAAGGTTGTCGAACAGGCCATCCGAGCCCAAGACCACGGTATCCCGCTGCTGCAGGCGGATCATGGAGCCGATGTCGATGTGCATCTCCGGGGAGCCGATCATGTTCGAGACCAGGTGCCGATCTTCGTGAAACATGGCGCCCTTCTCGTCGAGGACACCAGCCTTGACGGCATAGCCGACCGGTGAGTGCGCCGTGGTCTGGAAACGCACCTTTCCGCGGTTCCCAACCACCAGCAGGTGGGAGTCACCCACGTGGTAGGAGCGGACCGCCCTGTCCTGGACATGGGCCACAACGAGGGT
The DNA here is from genome assembly GCA_003235605.1 of Planctomycetota bacterium. The sequence goes on from QJVU01000565.1 coordinate 4,098, forward strand.
GGTGGCGGCACCAACGCCGAGGCCCTTCACCTGCGCACTCGCAGACTCCACGCCATCCAGGACTGCGGTCCGCAGATCGTCCGCTCCTCCTGTCGCCACCGATTGCTGAAGCGCCTTGATGGCAATGTCGGCGGCCTCGCCACCCATCGGCTGCCCCCCCATGCCATCGGCAACCGCGATGACATAGCCGGTCGACACCTGGATCAGGCCAAACGAATCCTCGTTGCGCTTGGTTTCGTCCTTGTCCGGCGATCGGGTGCTGAAAAGGGCAGCGTTGCCACCGGTGAGCGTGACAATCTCCGGATCCCCCATGTTCTCGCCCAGAAACAGGCGGGCGACCGTTTCACCGGCCACGTCTGTCAACTCGGCCTCAGCGCTAACGATGGCGTCCGGGGATGGTCGTCGAACACCAAGGACAGTACCTCCAGTAGTCGCGGACCACACCCCATCCGCAAGAGGAACAGCTGTGCTTGCTCCCGACGATCTTCCACGTGCGCCGCACTTTCATTCGACACCAGGGGCAGTAGCGCATGAAGGGCATCAGCTGTTTGCGGCTGCAAGAAGAGTTGGGGCATCGTCCTTGATAGCGCTTGTCAGTATAGGCTCGTTCTGTGGTGGGTGGGATGCTCTTTCCGAAACACCAGCCGCAGAAACGCCAATCGGGCTTCATTCCGCGCTTGCAGCGAGGGCACCTGCGCGCCAGCCGAGTGTCCCCTCGATGCACCTTCAGATCACGCTTGCACCACGGGCAGCAACGCATTGCCTCAGAGATCGGACCCTTGCATCCCGGACAGCTGTGTCGGACGTTCAAGGACTTGCGGTAGAGCCTGAGAAACTGCTGCCATCGCACTTCCCGCCAATCCCGACCGTTGGTCTTGGAGGTCTTCTTCTTGTCACGGCGCGTCACTCTGCGCAGCGCCTTTGGCTGCAGTTTCTCGAACGCCCGCAGCATTGCGCAGCAGTCCCGAAAGCGCCTCCGCGGCGACACCGAAATCGCGCGCCTCAGGAAAGCAACGAGATCTCGGTGCAGTGTCTTGCGGATTTTCTCGTAGCCGGGCGGCGGCCACTCAAACGGCCACTCAGGCAGATGACCACTGAACAAACGGTAGAGTATCAAGCCGGCAGAGAACACATCCGAGCGATAGGACGGTCTGCCCATCGCCTGCTCCGGAGCCACGAAACCCACGGTCCCGGATCCGGACCCGTGCACGGTCCGGAGAGCGAAACGAGCAATCCCGAAGTCCGTCAGCTTCAGGGTGCCATCCCTGAACAAGATGAAGTTCTCGGGCTTGACGTCGCAGTGGATCACACGATGCTCGTGAGCATGGGCAAGGGCGGCAAGAATTTGCTCTGAATAGTCCAGCGCTGTGCGCGCAGCCATGCGGCTGGTCAAGCGATCGGCCAGCGTGCACTCTCCGAGCCGCGACACGATCACCAGCTGACCGTCGATCATGTTGGCATCCTTGATCGGAAGGATGTTCGGGTGGTCCAATCGCGAGTTGAGTCGAACCTCCTGCCGAAACAGCTGCAGCGTGCCCGGGTCGGCCATGCCGATCCGAAAGATCTTCAGGGCAACCAAGATCCCCTCAATGGTGTCGCGAGCCTGGTAGACCGAGGCAAACCCTCCGTGACCGAGCAGTCTCTCGATCCGGTACTTGCCAAGGCGCTTCCGAGCTCTTGGCAGGGGCCGACTTGCCAGCAAGGACGTCATTGGCGGGCTAGACCCTCACCTGGTCTTCCCCCGCCATCAAGTCAACGTCAACGCGTTGAAGACGCGGCTCCACCTCGCCGGCAAGGAACTCATCCACCTGCTCCGGCGCGCGCCCGACAAGGCGGGTCGGGTCGACGAACTCATGCAAGCGCCGCTTGACCTTGGCAAAGGCCGCATCCTCGGCGATCAGTCGGAGCAACGGATTCTCTCCACCCTCGCTCTTTATCTTGTCCGCCGCCGCACGGGCGTGGACACGGATGCGCTCGTGCAGATGCTGACGGTCACCGCCTGCCCGTACTCCCGCCATCATGATCTCCTCGGTGGCAAGGAATGGCAGCTGCTCCCGCAACCTGCGCTCGATGACCTTCTCGTGGACGACCAGCCCGCGGGCCACATTCTCCACCAGTATCAGGATGGCATCCACGGCCAGAAAGCTCTCGGGGATCGCGATTCGGCGGATGGCGGAATCATCCAGGCTTCGCTCCAACCACTGCGTCGCAGCGGTCTG
>QJVU01000424.1 GCA_003235605.1 Planctomycetota bacterium
CAGCAGGACGGTGAGTTCCGACGGGAAGGTGCGGGTCGAGGAGCTGGATGGCGGCTCCATCTGGCGTCTGACCCTCGACGCCGAGAAAGCAAACATCCTGGACCGCGTGATGATCCAGGGTCTGACCCGGGTCTTCCGCCGCGCTCCGGAAGCGCGCGCGTTGAAAGCGATCTGCATCGAGGGTGCCGGCGCGCACTTCTCGTTCGGCGCCAGCATCCAGGAGCACCTTCCCGAGCAGGTCGAAGGCATGCTCACCGGGTTTCACGACCTGTTCCGGGCGATCGCAGACGCTTCCGTCATCACCCTGGCGGCAGTGCGCGGGCAGTGTCTGGGGGGCGGCCTGGAGCTGGCTGCGTTCTGCAACCGGGTGTTCGCCGCACCCGGGGCCAGGCTCGGCCAGCCCGAGATCCGCCTGGGGGTCTTTGCGCCGGTCGCCTCACTGGTTCTTCCGGAGCGGATGCCGAGGGGCGCCGCCGAGGACCTGTTGTTGACGGGCCGCGTACTGTCCGCCGAAGACGCGCTGGCCCTGCATCTGGTCGACGAGGTGGTGGACGATCCTGGCAAGGCGGCGCTCGACTACGCCCGGAACCACGTGCTGCCCCATTCGGCTTCCAGCCTGCGGTTTGCTGTCCGCGCGGCCCGACGTTCGTTCCACCTGCGCTTCCTGTCCCAGCTGCAGGAGCTGGAGCGGCTCTATCTCAAGGACCTTGCGGCCACCGACGACGCCGAGGAGGGCATCCTTTCCTTCCTCGAGAAGCGGGAGCCCAGGTGGAGGAACACGTGAGCGGCAACGGGCTGGCGACGCTGCTGGAACGGGCGGAGGCCCTGCGACGGGACTACAGCCTCGGCACCGTCCGGGACTGGAAGAAACGCACGGGGGGGCTGGCGGTGGGCTACATGCCCGTCTACGTCCCGCGAGAGCTGCTCTGGGCCCAGGGAACCCTGCCGGTAGGGGTGCTGGGTGGCGGCGATGATCTCGAGATCATCCGGGGCGATGCCTACTACCAGTCCTACATCTGCCACATTCCCCGGAGCACCATCGAGCTGGGGCTCTGCGGCAGCCTGGACTGCCTGGACGGGATGCTGTTTCCCGCCACCTGTGACGTGATCCGCAACCTCTCGGGCATGTGGAAGATGCAGTTCCAGGACAAGCTGGTGCGCTACCTGGACGTGCCCCAGGACTTCGACCCGGAGGTCGGCGGCACGTTCTACCGCCACGAGCTGTTGTCCCTGGCAGAAGACCTCGCGGCGCGGGGCGCACAGCCCTTGAACGACGATGCCCTGCGCGGCGCCATCCAGGCCTACAACGAGAACCGCGTCCTCATCGACGGACTCTACGACCTGCGCCGGCGGCAGCCGTGGAAGGTCCCCACCCACGAGCTCTACCTGGTGCTGCGGGCAGGCATGGTGCTGCCCGTGGACGAGCACTCCCGGATGCTGCGGGAGTACGGCGAGGCCGTGGAGGCGGATCCCGACCGCCTGCCCATGGACCAGGCCAGGATCCTCCTCGTGGGCTCGTTCTGCGAGCAGCCACCCCTCGGCCTGATCAAGACCCTCGAACGGGCCGGGTGCTACATCGTGGACGACGACTTCATCATGGTGCACCGCTGGCTGCGCCATCCCGTGCCGGTTGACGGCGACCCGCTCCAGAACCTCGTCCACAGCTTCCTGGTGGACACCGTGCCCAGCGCAGTGCGCTACATCGGTGACGAGAAGAAGGGCCAGGACCTGGTGGATCGCGTCACCGCAGCTGGAGTCGAGGGGGTGATCTTCTGTGCCCCCAGCTTCTGCGATCCGGCGCTGCTGGACCAACCGATGCTGGTGGGCTCCCTGGATCGCGCCGGCATCCCCTGGACCGCCTTCAAGTACAGCGAGAACACCGGCCAGTTCCAGGTCATCCGGGAACAGGCCGGGACCTTTGCAGACTCGATCAAGCTCTGGAGCGGCGCATGACCGACCTCGCCCAAAAAGACGTCAGCCAGCAGCGGCAGAAGCGCATGATCGCCGAGCACTTCCATCGGCTTGCGCAGGCGCCGGACACCGGCCACAAGTGCGTCTACACCTTCGTTCCCGGCAACCTCACGGAGCTGATGCTCAGCTTCGACGTGCTGCCGGTCCTCCCCGAGATCAACGCGCTGCAATCGGGCATGCGGGGGAAGTCGCGGGACTACATCAGCGTTGCCGAGAAGCTGGGCCACTCCGAGGATGTGTGCACCTACGTGAAGTGCGACGTCGGCATGCTGAAGTCGGGCAACATCGGGCCGACTGGCGAACGACTGCCCGACCCGGACCTGCTGCTGTTGTCCTACACCGGCTGCTTCACGTTCATGAAGTGGTTCGAGATCCTGGCCCAGGAGTACGAGTGCCCGATTGCCATGCTGCACGTCCCCTACCAGGGCGAAGGCCAGGTCACCGACGCGATGCGGAGGTACGTCGTCGATCAGCTGCAGAAGAAGGTCATCCCCGCCCTGGAGAAGATCTCCGGCAGGCCCTACGACGAAGACCGGCTGCGGGAGCTGTTGGCGCGTTCTGCCGCGGCCGAGGACAACCTGGTGTGGGTCCTGGAGTCCGCCAAGAACGTGCCGTCACCCATCGATGCCTACTTCGGCGGGGTCTACTACATCGGACCGATCTTCACGGCCTTCCGTGGCACCGAGGACGCGGTCGCGTACTACAAGGAGCTGCGCCGGGAGATCGAGGGTCGGCTCGCTGCCGGCAAGGGCCCGGTGACGCCGGAAGGCGACCTGGAGCAGGAACGCTACCGCGTCGTCGTGGAGGGTCCACCCAACTGGACCAGCTTCCGCAAGCTGTGGAAGATGTTCGCGGACGAGGGCGCGGTGGTGGTGGCGTCCAGCTACACCAAGGTCGGGGGCGTGTACGACAACGGCTTCCGCCACGATCCCAAGAGGCCCCTCGAGACCCTGGCCGAGTATTGCATGGGTTGCTACACCAACCTGAACCTGCCGTCCCGGGTCCAGATGCTCTCCCGCTACGTGCAGGACTATTCCGCGGACGGCTTCCTGATCAACTCGGTGAAGAGCTGCAACTCCTTCAGCGCCGGGCAGCTGATGATCCTGCGGGAGGTGGAGAACCAGACCGGCAAGCCCGGGGGCTTCGTGGAGTCAGACCTGGTGGACCCACGTTACTTCTCCGCCTCCAACATCAAGAACCGCCTGGAGTCCTACTTCCAGATGTTGGACCAGAAGCGTTCCAAGGGAGGAATCAAAGGAAACAAGGGAGGAAAGCGGTGAAGCTGCGCCACACGGTAGGGGTCGACCTGGGCTCGACGACCACCAAGGCGGTGATCCTCGGCGAGGACGAGACCGTCCTGGGCAGGGGCATCACCAACAGCCGCAGCAACTACGACGTGGCCTGCCAGGTGGCACTGAGCGAGGCCCTGATCAACACCCGGTTTGGCCTCATCTCCGCCGAGCTCGAGGACCGGGAGATGATGGCGGAGTTCCAGCAGCGCTTCCGGGAGCAGCAGTACCGCAGCCAGCTCCGGGCCCTGGGGGAGCGGCTCCTGGAGCTGGCCGGGCCTGCGACGAGGCCTGCCGTCGAGCAGATCCTGGCGCAGATGCGCGAGGAGACCGGGGCGCTGTTTGCCCCGGGGACCACCAGGAAGAGCGACTTCTTCCGGGACCTTGCCGGCTCCCGCTACATGGAGCTGGCGGAGGAGCGCGCCCGTTCCGGGGACGTGACCTTCGATCCCCTGGTGGGGCTGTTCGACAAGGCCATCCTGGAGGTGGAGAACTCCACCGCCGCAGTGGGCAGCTTCCCTGACCACGCCAGGACTGCCATGGAGGGGCTCGGAAGGTCCAGCGAGGCGCTCCGAGAGGCGGTGTCCCGCGTCCTGGACATCCAGCTGGAGCAGGTCGCCAGCGTCGGCACCGGCTACGGCCGCCAGCGCCTGCCCTTCCCGGAGGGGAGCATCCGCTCGGAGATCCTCTGTCACGGTCTGGGCGCCCATCACATGTTCCCCAACACCCGCACTGCCCTGGACATCGGCGGCCAGGACACCAAGGCGATCCAGGTGGACGAGAACGGCATCGTCACCGCATTCCAGATGAACGACCGCTGCGCTGCCGGATGCGGCCGCTACCTGGGCTACATCGCCGACGAGATGAACCTGGGACTGCACGAGCTGGGCCCGCTGGCCGGAAAGTCCACCCGGCGGGTGCGGATCAACTCCACCTGCACCGTGTTCGCCGGCGCCGAGCTGCGGGAGCGCCTGTCCCTCGGGGAGAAGCGCGAGGACATCCTGGCAGGGCTCCACCGTGCCATCATCCTCCGGGCGATGTCCCTGCTGGCCCGCTCCGGCGGCGTCCAGGAGGAGTTCACTTTCACCGGGGGGGTCGCCAAGAACCCCGAGGCGGTCAAGGCGCTGCGCCTCCTCGTGGAGGAGAACTACGGCGAGCGCACCCTGAACATCTCCCCGGATTCGATCTACACCGGCGCCATCGGCGCGGCGCTGTTCGCCCTGAGGGACGCGGAGGTCACAGCATGATCACTGCAGGCGTGGATGTCGGCTCCTCGGCCATCAAGGTGGCGGTGATCCGGGAAACCGGACCCGACGCCCAGGAAACCCTGGCACTCAGCAGCGAACGGATCCGCCGTCGCCACCCCATGGACGTGGTGGAGAGCACCCTGGGCGCTGCCCTCGAGACGGCGGGGATCTCCCGGGAGCAGCTGGACTACCTCGCCACCACCGGCGAAGGCGAGATCGTGAGCTACCGCACGGGCCACTTCTATGGCATGACCACCCATGCCCGGGGTGGCCTGTTCCTGGATCCCGAGGTCCGGTCCATCATCGACATCGGCGCGCTGCACACCCGCGCCGTGCTCATGGACGACCGCGCCAAGGTCCTGGGCTACCGCATGACCAGCCAGTGTGCCTCGGGCTCCGGGCAGTTCCTGGAGAACATCTGCCGCTACCTGGGGGTGACCATCGACGAGGTGGGCCCCCTCTCCCTGGAGGCCGACAACCCGGAGACCTGCTCCTCGATCTGCGCGGTCCTGGCGGAGACCGACGTGATCAACATGGTCTCGAGGGGCATCACCATCCCCAACATCCTGAAGGGCATCCATCTGTCCATGGCCGGCCGCTACATGCGCCTCCTGGGCTCCACCGGGGCCACCGGCGCCGTGCTGGTGACCGGCGGACTGGCCCACGATGCCGGGCTGCTGGCGGCGATGCGGGAGCTGGCCCAGGAACAGGGCGTGAGCCTGGACATCCGCGCCCGGGAGCACTCGGCCCTTGCAGGAGCCCTGGGCGCCGCCCTGTGGGGGGCGTTCCGGGCGAGGAAGCTCCGGGAGAAGGGCCTCACCCTGGTGGGAGGCGAGGGCGCGTGATCCGCCTCACCGGCAAGGTGGCCCTGGTCACCGGCGCCAGCGGCGGCATCGGTACTGCCGTCGTCGGGTCGTTGGTGGACGCCGGCGCCCAGGTCGTGAGCGTGGACCTGCCGGGGCGGGATCCCCCCCGCGGCACCCGCGGTCTTCCCTGTGACCTGGCCGATCCCACTGCCATCCACCGTCTCGCGGAACAGCTGGCCAGGGAGCATCCCTGGCTGGATATCTTCGTGCACTGTGCCGGGGTCACCCGCGACGCGGTGCTGTGGAAGATGGACGATGTCGACTGGGAGGCCGTGATGCGCATCAACCTGGATTCCGCCTTCCACCTCCTGAAGGTCGTCGTGCCGTTGATGCGTCGGGGCGGCGGCAGCGTGGTGCTCCTCTCCTCGATCAATGGCGAGCGGGGGAAGTTTGGCCAGGCGAACTACGCCGCCAGCAAGGCCGGCCTCATCGCCCTCGGCAAGACCGCCGCCAAGGAGCTGGGCCGCTTCAACATCCGGGTGAACTCGATCGCCCCGGGCCTGATCGACACGCCGATGACGGAGCACCTCCCCCAGGAGTTCAAGGAGCAGGCCCTCAAGGAGGCCGCGCTGGAACGCCTGGGTCGGCCGGAGGACGTGGCCGGGGCGGTGCTGTTCCTGTGCTCGGACCTGAGCTCCTACATCACCGGCCAGACCCTGCGGGTGGACGGCGGCCAGTGCACGGCATGAAACACGGAGAACCGACCATGAACGACGACGTGTTGGTCCGCCAGCTGCGGCCCGACGACCTGGAGGCGATCGTTGCCCTGGACAGCAAGAACACCGGGCGCAGGCGCGAGGAGTACCTGAAGCTCAAGGTGTCCGAGTCCCTCTCCGACACCGGCGTGCGGATGTCCCTGGCCGCCGAACGCGATGGGGAGCTGGCGGGGTTCCTGCTGGCACGGGTCTACTACGGCGAGTTCGGCAT
>QJVU01000101.1 GCA_003235605.1 Planctomycetota bacterium
TGAACAGGGGATCGCCGGGGGGGACCAAGCGTCTCAGGAACGCCTCGATGTCGTCCAGTACCTGGGGATCTGCGTTTTCTTGCACAATCAGGGACGCCGAGGTGTGGCGGATGTGCAGCGTGAGCACCCCGTGCCGGATTCCGGTACTTCGGACCCAACCGCGCACCTGGTCCGTGAGGTCCACCGCGCCAGGCCCCTCGGAGCGGACCGTCAGCTCTTGGGATGCCTGTCTCAGGGTCATGGCTCGACCCACGATACCGCAACAGGGCACAATGGGCGGTAGATGTCTCGATCCGACTCGTGGCAGGCGCGAATGCCCCTGGTTCTGTTTGCGGTAGCGTCGACGCTCTACCTTCTGAGCAGGCAACGGATGATCTGCGGCGACGGCATCTTCTTTGACGAGATGCTGCAGCGGGGTTCCTTGATGAACGTCCACCTGCTGCAGCTGCCTTTGACCTGGGCCTTGCAGTCCGCGCTATCGGCATTCGCGGTGGTGAGCCCCGAAACGACGATGAAGATCCTGTCGGCGCTCGCGGGTGGTCTCGGTGTGGCCATGACCTACGTTGTCGCGCGCCAGGTCCTGCCTGGTCCTGGCCAGGCACTTGCTGCGGCGAGCACGCTGATGGTGCTCGCCGGCTACTGGTTCCACTCGACGGCGACCGAGCTGCACGCACTTCATTGCGCCTGCGCGACCATTCTGCTGCTCGGCCTGCTTCGGGCGCTCCGCGCCGCCGATCGCGGTGACGCGGCCCTGGACCGCTCTACTCTGCTCTGCTGCGCAGTGGGCTCGCTCCTGACCCCGCTATCTCACCTGAGCGGTATCGCGATGGGCTTGCCCATCCTCTATGCGCTGTACAAGGTGCCGCCGCCGTTGCGCCAGCAGTTGCTCGGCGCGGTGGCAGGAGGTTGTCTGACATTTGCAGCAGCATTCGCCCTGAGCTACGCCCGCAGCCAAGAGTTCAGGGAGGCCTTTGCGGGATCCTCGGCAGCCGCTACCGGCCTGTCGATGGTGGGTGCCACTGCGATGATCAAGCAGTTCCTGCTCTATGCGCTCCCGGTGTCGCCCCTGGTCCCCGCTGGCCTCGCCGTCCTGTTCCGCACTGCCCCTGGTCCGGCTGGACTCTCCCTGGCGTGGATCCTGGCGTGGCCGATCGTCGTCGTCCGCCACACCGATTTCCTCTCGGGGTCATACCACGTGCCCACGTTCCCGGTGCAGGTGCTCCTCGGGGTCGTCGCTCTCGGTCACCTTGCGAGGAGCCCACAGCGAGCGGTCTTGGCGGTGTCGTTGGCTGCCCTGCCGATGGTGGGGGTCCTGGCCCGCGACACGGCCGGTCTCGCCCACGACAACGAGCGGGCCACGTCGGTCCTCTGCCCTCCGATGGACGACCTCGACCTGGCGTTGGGGCTGTGGCTTCTGGCTGCAACGACCCTGTTCTTGATGGCTGCACGGCAGGCCCGCCGTGACCAGCCTCGCTGGTTGCCACTCCTTCCCGTTGCGACGTTCCTGCTTACCGCGCCATACGTGATTCCGAAGCTCCTCGACGATCCCTACCGCGACCGCATCCGCGAGGTCTCCCGCCTCGTCGGGGACCGCGACCTGGTCCTCTACCTGCCTGAGAGCTTCAGCGAGCGCGCGCACTGGCGGCGTTTCTTCCGGGCTGGCAACCGAGAGCGCGCCCACAGCCCGGCAGATGTCCACTATGCCGCCCAGAACCTGCAGTCCTACCGCGGCGCTGTCGTTGCCGCATGGGCAGACCATCGCCGGGTGTGGTTCGTTGGCCGGCTGGACAGCTATCCGGCGCTGGTGGAAGCTCGTGGCATGGCACCTCACAAAGGCCTGACGGATTACTTCGCCTACCTCCGCCGGACAGCTCGTTTCGCCCGGGCACCGGGAACAGCAGAACCAATCTACGAGTTGCTGCCGAAACCGTGACCACTTTGAGGTCCGGTGGCATGGGCACTTTGCCGGGCCCCCCAAAAACAGGTGCGCTTCACTACAATCCACGCCCCCAATGACTCAGCTGTTTCCCCCGACGACCCCTTCCATGTATCAGCGCATCGCACCGCCTTTCCTCCTCCCCTCACTCGTGCTGCTGCTCACCCAGCACGCGTTCGCCGACAAGTTCTACTTCTACTCCGCAGGCGACCAGCAGAAGACCGTGGGCAATGCCGCCAACAACAACTTCGTGGAGGGCGTCCTCCTCAAGGAGGACAAGGACACCTACACGATCCGCATCCTGGGCGGTCAGATGAACATCGCCAAGTCCATGGTTACGAAGATCGAGCAGGACGGTCTCACTGTGGCGCAGCTGGAGGCCCGCGAGGCCGCGCGCATGAGTGCCCTCGCGCAGCAGGACAACAACCGCCGGCAGGTGCAGGCCATGGAGGCCGCCGCCCGCAAGGACGCACGGGCTACCGAGGCGGCAATGCCTCGGGATCGGAGTCCGGCCCAGCTCAACATCGATGTGGACTTCAACGGGATCATCGGCCACTTCCGCACCGGTGGTCGCGCAGTCCTGCCCTACGATCCGGTCATTCGTCGCGCGAACCTGAGCGGCCTGCCCACCATCGTGGACGCCTACATGCAGGCGCTCCTCGACCAGCAGCGGGCAAGTCCCACCACCGCGCGCCCGGACCGAAGCCTGCCGGTCGTGATAAACTTCAGCAGCACCCTGTCGCCAGTGCACTTCGAGACCTACCAGCCTTCCGAAGTCTCGCAGCGGGACCTCGACACCCTTCAGCAGAAGATCTACTCCTACGTCCAGGAGCAGGTCCTGCTCGCGGCGCACCGCAACCCCCCAGCAGAAACCATGAACCTGCCGTACCGAAGCCGCCAATAACCGAACTCCTCCTTGCTGGAACCCGGAGCTAGGCTCCGGGATCTCCCCCCAACGGGCCGAAGCCTCTGGCTTCGGCCTGTTTTTTTGTCTGGCCTGAAAGAGCGTCGTAGGCAAGCACGAGGGCGCTCACCCCTGATCGGTCCTTGGCGTCAGTCCTTGCCGGCGGTCGCGACCTCGAAGTAGACGACGTCATCCACCAGCCGGATGTTCGAGATCTTCACCCCCCCTACCACCAGTTCGGTCTTGCCGGGCTGGGGCCAGGCGACCCCCTCCATCTTCTGCAGGTCGTCGCGGCTTGCCGGAGGCAGGCCGTGGGCCGGCAGCAGCTGCACCTGTTTCTGGGGAGCAGAAGGCCGGGTGTTGGGCCCGACCTTCAGGACCACCAGGCCCGCCGAGGGCAGCTCCGTCATGAAGCCCTCGCGGCGGCGATTCTCCAGCAGCAGGTACTCGCTGCCGTCCGGCTTGAGTAGAATCCGGTAGCACTCGTCCGGAGCGTACAGGATCGGTCGCAGCGCCAGCTTCTGGGGTCCCGCGGCCGGGTCCACCACCACGGGCCTGACCCAGCCGATCACCATCTTGCACCAGGCGCAGATGTGGAAAGGACGCCGCTGGGCCGAGCTGCCGGCCCCGTGAGTGCCCTTGCACATCAGGCACCAGCTGCCCATGGGCTGTTTGGGAGCGCCCAGACCGTACTTGTCGTTCACGCCAAAGGTGTGCCCCATTTCGTGGCAGGCGACACCGATGGGCGCCATCTGGCCGCGGTAGAGCTCGCCGGCCTTGAACGCGATCACGCCAGGACGGTGCTTGAGCGTGACCCGCATCGGCCAGAGGCAGCTGACCCGGTGCACCGGGTTGCCCGCCCAGAGAAACACCAGGCCGTCGTAGCCATCGAGGGCATCCGCACCGTGCTTCGCGAGGACTGCCGCCTCCAGGGCGTCCCGGAACTTCGACGAGCCGAAGCTGGCCTTGCGGTAGTCCTCGTAGCGGCCGGGGAGCTCCACCCAATCGAACACCCTGCCGGAGACCTGCATCTGCCCATAGGACATCTCCTTGTAGAAGTCGTGGAGGCTCCCGTAGACGTGCTGGCCGGTAGCGGAACGGTCCTTGAACCCACCGGCCACGAACATCGAGTCGTGAAAGGCCTCAGCCGGGACCATGTGTTTCTGGTCCTTGAACTCCCCCAGGAGCACAGCCACCCTCAGTGTCTTGCGACCCGGGTGGGGAAGCGTGAACATCGGCCCACGTTCCTTGTTGGCGACACCGTCGTGGAAGCTGGCGTTGTCGGCCCGCCCGGCATCGGCGGTGGTGCGATAGCCGGCCTCGACCGCATACTCCTTGCGCACGGGCACGGTCTCGACCCGCGGCCCGAGGATCGGCAGCTCGACGGCCCCCCCTCGGGGGTGGGAGACCACCAGGGTCACAGCCTCCGACAGATCCGACAGGTCCACTGCGAACGCAGCCTCGCCGCCCGCGGCGAGGGGCTCGAGCTCGGTCCCGCCCGCGACCCTCGCACCCTTGGCAGAGATTCGGACCTTGCCGGCGATGCCCAGCTTGTGCGCGCGGTGGGTGGCCATGGGCAGGGAGCCTGCGTTGCGCACTACTCCGGTCACCACAAAGCCGCTGCCATCCGGACTCCGACGGATCCTGGGCTGGTCCACCGCCAGCCTTGGCAGCAGCCCCAGCTCGTTTCGGAGCCAGTCCCAATTGCGCTGGGCTTGCCAGTAGATGTCGCTGGGGTGCGGATTCCTGGTCGGCAACTTCCTGTGGTCGTTGCCCAGCAGGATCTCCCCCAGCTGTGGATGGTTGAACTTCTTCGCGGGCACGAACACGTCGCCCTTCCAAACCTTCTCGAAGTACTCCTTCTTGGGCAGGCGTGTCGCCTCCAACTCGACGATCCCCGCCAACAGGCCCAGCTCGCCATACGCCCATGCAATGCCCAGACCCGCGCCCGAATGCTCCAGGGGTCTCGGGAGGTAGCCCAGGCTCTCGTGGGCACGACCTGCCATGGCTGCCATCAGGCCGAGGTCCTTCCGGTCCGAGGACTTGCCGGCCTCGCCACCCCAGAAGAACACGCAGTTGGCGTTGTTGTGGTAGTCGAGGAACAGCCCGATGTTGGGGTGCTGGCGCACGAACCCGATGATGGCCTTGGTCTCCGGCTCTGACGCTGGCCCGGGACCGCGGAAGCCTTCGTGCTCCCTCCTGGGGGAGAACCCGACGGGGAAGTTGCGGTTCAGGTCGACGCCGCCAGGGGGATCCTCCGAGAACTTGCCGTCGCCGTCGTTGTCGATGCCCTCCCGACCCACGTAACGGTAGTGCTGCTGCCTTGCCTCGGCGTCGTTTCCCCGACGAGGCCGCCTCATCCTGCCCTCCACCAGGATGAAGTCTCCCTTGGCATCCGGCACATACATCTGACCGATCTCGCCGTCCCCGTCCAGGTCCTCGTAGGCATCCTCGTCCACCTTGCCGTCGCCGTCCGGGTCGTAGGGCCTGAAGTTGAAGCGCGGGCGCCACAGGCTGTTGGGCTGGGTGACGAAGTGCTGCACGGCATCGGGATTGACCGCCGGCGCCACGTAGAGCGTCATGTTCCGGAGCAGGCGATCGATCGAGCGCCGTCGGTCCGGATTGGCCCCCATCTGCCATGCAAGGTAGAGGGTGGTCATCACACTGCTGATCTCGTTGCCGTGGATCCCCCCTTGCACATAGGCTGCCGGCTTGCGCTCGGCATCACCGGTATTGCGCCGGGTGACGTTCCGGCTGGTGATCTCGCAAACCCACAGCTCCCGCCCGCAGACCGACTTCCCCATGCTCAGAAGCCGCACCCGCTCCGGGTTCTGCTTCTCGAGCACCTGAAGGCGCTCGGTCACCTCGTCATAGGAGAGATACCGGTCGAAAGACCAGAGGCCGGTGGCTGACTTGGACTTGACCGTCGGGGCATTCCTGCCGCGACCTGACCGCTGCTCTGGCGGCAGGGAGGGCAGCTCCCGCGGCGAGATTGGCGGGAGGCTCTGGCGCCGGCGGAAGTAGTTCCTTCGAGCGTAGTTCAGCGTCCGGTTGCTGATGTTCCGCCGTTTCTCGAGTTCCTGCTGGGCGCGTTGCGCCAGCCCTGGGAAGCGGTGGAACTGGGTGCGAAGGCACCACCAGGTCTCGTACGCACGTCCCGGATCTTCCTGGAAGGAAATCCCCTCGGCTTCCGTGAGCAGCTTCTGGCCCTTGGCCTCGATCTCGGCCAACAGTCCCTTTGCAGTCTGGTCCTCGCCCCGCTTCAGCAGGAGGGTGGAGGCCAACAGCCAGTCCTGACGCTTCATCGCCGCCTTGGCGGTCTCCATGGTGTCGCGGTCGCTCCCGTGACCGGCCAGCGTCTGCAGGTGGCGCAGGGCGCGTGCATACTCGTCCATGCCCGGGAACGCGTGGGCAACACCTGGAACCTCGCGGTACATGAC
>QJVU01000390.1 GCA_003235605.1 Planctomycetota bacterium
CGTCTGGTAATTGCCGAGCTGCGCGCCGGGGTCGACGACGTCCGACTGCGCGTCGCTGTGGGTGCGGAAGGCATAGCCCACCCGGGCGTGGACGTCCCGGAGCAGGTAGCGGGACCAGCTGGTCACCACGCCGCGGTAGCGGTCCTGGAACGCCGGCTCCTCGCGGCTCACGATGTCGCCGCCGGTCTGCCACGTGGTCTCGGTGCCGAGGAAGTCCAGGTCGGTGAACGTCGCCCCGGCCCGGTAGCCCTTCTCACTGGCGGTACCCCGCAGCAGCAGGTCGTAGCCCAGGGGCGGCACCGCCTTCATCCTGAACTCCAGGAGCCCGCGGAGCTTCTCGTAGCTGCCGTAGCCAATGCCGGGCTGGATCGTGTAGCGGTCCGCCTCTTCCACATCCAGCTGCAGACGCAGGTCCTGGGGGTCCGTCTCGACATCGCCCACGACCTGACGCTTCACCTCGACCTTGTGGAAGAGCCCAGTCCGGTAGAGGCGTCTGAGGCCTTCCTGGATCCGGGTGCCGTCGTAGAGACGGCCGATCTCCGCCACGAACGGATCCCGGATCCGGTCCGTGGCCACGTACTCGTTGCCGCTGGCCGCGACGTCGACGACCACCGCCTTGGGACCCGGCGAGCCGCCCACCGCGATGTCCACCCGCTTGCTGTCCGGGTGCACGGTCGTCGAGGCGACGGCACCTGAGGCGTGGTGCCCCATGCTACGCAGGCGGTTGTTGATCTCGATCGTCACCTGGCTCTGGAGGTCCGGCTTGTAGACCTGGCCTTCTGGCGGCAGGGGAGGCGCCCGGTCGCCGAGGGCAGCCAGCAGGTCCTGGGCCACGGTGACCGCGCCGACCCGGTACTGGGCGCCCTCCAAGATCTCCACGCGCAGCTCCACCTGGCGCGTCGCAGGCCCGATCTCCTCCGGATAGACCACCTTCACATCCACGTCCAGGTAGCCCTGGCGCCGGTAGGTGTCTCGTATGGCTTCCGCCAACGCCGCAATCTCCAGGACCACGTAGAGGGGATTGCCCAGCCCCAGCGCGCCGCTGCGTCGCCGGGACCACAACTCCAGGAGCTGGTCGCTGGGCAACGCCTGATTGCCGGTGAACTCGATGTGCGCGACCGTGACCCGGGGTCCCGCCTGGATCTCGAACACCACGGTGAGGGGCTGCGGCTCCTGGGCGGGCTGGACCCGGTATCGGACCTCCGCCAGGGGATACCCCAGGAGGTGGAAGCGGTCCTCGACCTCCAGCGCCGCGTCGTAGGCAAGTGAAAGACGGCGCGGCTCCCGGGAGAGCTGCACCATGTAGTCGGCCACGATGTCGGCGAGCACCCGCCTGGAGATTCCCTCGCCGCCGACGAAGCGGTAGGCGATCTCAATACCCTGGCCACCGGACCGGTACTCCTTCCGGTCCAACAGCCGACATCCGGTCGCTGCAAGGAGCACCGCGACCGCAAACGCCAGGGTCGAAGGGCTGCGTCCGCTCAAAACCGCATCTTGTAGATCAGGTTGATGCTCTGGTCCTCGTAGACGTCCTGCTCCACCCGCGCGGCGAAGTTCCGCAGGCCGACGTGCGACAGGTCGTATTCCACGGACCAGGTCTCCTCGCCGCTCCGGCTGACCTCTTTCCCGAACTCGAAGGTGAACCTCTCGGCAAAGCTCTCGGTGGCCTCCAGGCTCTCGGAAGCGAAGAACGAGCCGATGAGCTCGCTGAGGACATAGGAGCCCACCAACCCCACGTTGGCGCGGGTCTCACGGCTGGCCAGGCGGTCGGGCGGAACGCCGGTGGTGATCAGCACCATGACCTCCTTCGCGGAGAGCGGCGGCACCGAGGACATCTCGACCTCGATGTCTCCCGGCCGGCCCTTGGCCTGGAGGCGGGTCTCGAACCCGTAGCGGCGGCCGGCGGCGTTCACCACCAGCTCGGGCCGGTCCGGGGTGCGGGGATCGAAGATCACGCGGCAGCTCTCGAGGCGCATGCTGGAGCCTGGAAAGCGCAGCACCCCGCTGCGGCTGGTGACGGCGCCCTGGAGCTGCAGGGCGTTGCCGGGACCCATCAGCTGCAGGGCTGCGTCCAGGTCGGCGTCGAACACGTGGGTGCGGACGATCGCCGGGTTCTTGGTGGCGATGTCCACGCGGAAGCGCAGCCTCTCACCCAGGGGCGGCCCGATGGCCAGGGGGCCGATCCCGGAGAGCGCGGTGCCCCCCTGGAGACGCGGATCGGGGAGCAGCGACAGGCGCCGCCGGAGCTTCGCCGACGTGATGTCGATGCGGCCGCCGACGGTCATCTCTTCGGGGTTGCCCGCCACGGCGAGGTTCACGTCGGCCCTCACCCGCATCCCCGGAGCGCGGGCCAGCAGCAGGTCCCGCCCCACCAGGGAGGCCGTGACCTTGCCGGTCCGATCCGCTTCGACGAGGAGGCGCTGGCCGGCATCCACCCGGGCCTCGAGGCGCAGGGGACCCGCGCCCAAGGTTCCCGTGACTTCCAACGTTGCCCCGCCGCGCGACAGCTCCAGGGTGGCGTTCACCTCGTCCAGGCGCGGCAATCTGGGCGGCTTCACCGACGCGCCGGTAACCTGGACGTTGCCTTCCGGCTGGGGTCTCTGGAGGCTCCCTTCGAGGCGCAGGCTACCGGTGATCCTGCCCCGCAGGTCATCCAGACCGGTCCAAGCCCTGGGCAACGCGTCCATTGTCAGGCCCTCGATCCGTGCCGACGCGCGCAGCGGCGCATCGGGTCGCGACGGCAGCTGCCAGGGGGACACCGCCGGGGACTCCAGCTGTGCGGTCACCGCGAACGGCGCGGCACCCACCGTTCCGCTGCAGCGGCTCACCTTCACCTCCCGACCCGTCACCGCAACGTCGATGGCCACGTCTTGGACCGCAGGTCGGCCTGCGCCCCGTGCCGCGCCCTTGCGCAGGGAGAGCTGCAGCTTCGGCTGGGGCTCCGCGATCGTTCCGGTGACCTCCAGGCGACCCGACAACAGACCCCCCACCTCTTCGAGGCCCGCCCGTGCCGGAGGCAACAGGACAAGGGGCACGTCCTGGAGGTGGAACTCGCCCGCAAGGGGAGTCTCGGGACGCCCCAGAGCCTGCCAGAAGTGGTCGGCCTCCACGTCCACCCTGCCGGTGACCTGGAGGCGGGTCTCCCCGACTTTCGCGGTGAGTTGCTCCACGGAGATCGCGTTGGGCTCCAAGGCGAGGTGCAACTCGCCGGATTGCAGCGCAGGTCCCTGGGGATGGCCCACCCGCAGCTCGTTGCCCTGCAACGTGCCGCGGACCAGCGGCTTGGCGGCCGGGCCCAGGACCAAGAGGCGCCCGGAGACCAGGCCGGCCACGGAGAACGGGTCCGTCCACCGCGCCGGCAGACGCTCCAGGCGAAACCTCTCGAGGTTCACGACCAGGTCCAGGGGTACCTGTCCCAGGTTCCAGGGAAGACTCGCGAGGCTCTCCGCATGCAGGCCCATGTTGCCCTCGACGGCGACGGCGCCAGCCTGGCTGGATACCACCAGCTTCTGGATCCGCAGACCGTCTTCGCCCAGGGCCAGGGCCACCTCGTGACGGAGTTGCCCGCCCTTGAGGATCGGATCTCGCACCCGGCCCCAGGCCCTGCCGTGGAGCCAGGGGGCATCGGGTCGCGCCGCCGCCGGCACCACCGCAGGCCCGCCCGGGGTCCAGGAGAGCGGCAGGTAGCCCTGCATCTCGCCCTCGACTTCCAGCCCGTCTTTCCCGTCGTACCCGCGGTCTTCCGCCTTCACTCCCAGAGCGGCAACCTGGCAGCCACGAGCACCCACCTGTCCCGCGACGCGCAGCTGCCAAGGGCCGCGGGGCAGCTGTGCCGCCAGAACTGGCGGTAGGACGGCCAGGAGCCCCAAACGCGAGGCGACGAGATCCACGGTTCCCTCCGGGGAACCCAGCAGGTCCTTCCCTGCCGCCGTGCCGCTCACGGAGCCGTGCAGGTCGAGCCCGACCAGGGCAGCCAGATCCTGGATGCCCAGCTCGGAGAATCGGACGTCGCCGTCGACGCGGCCGTTCGGATGGCGCTGCGCCTGCAGCCTGAGGCTGCCGTTCCCGGCAAGACTCAGCTCGGGCAGCCCCAGGGAGCCGTCGGCGCCGCGTCGTACACCCAGGGAGAGTTGCCATCGGCCGCCGCCGGCGAGGCGCAGGTCCGGCACCTGCAGCCGCAGGTCACCCACGGGGCCCGCTGACGGCAACGTTCCGCGGCCAGAGATGCGGAAGCCCACGACCCCGGACCGGGGGGGCACCAGCCCCAGGCACCGGAACCAGCGCAGGTCCAGCTCCCCTTGCAGATCGGCGGACAGGGTCCGGGCGCCGGCCAGCTCCGCCCCACCGCGCCCCCGGCAGGTGATCGCGCCCAGGGCCTCCCCGTCGGCACGGAGCTCGGCCTGGCGCAGCACCGCGGTCACGTTGTCGCCGCCGAGGTCGACGACGGCGTCCCCGCTGCGGAGAGCGAGATCCTGGTAGCGCATCTCCTCGATGAGGGCCTCGGCGTGGAGCCTGGGCTCCGCCACCGACCCCGTGACCTGGCAGTGGAGGCGACCCTGGACATGGACCTCGCGGCCCTGGGGAAAGGGCAAGACCACCGGCGAGGTTGCACTCACCGTGAAGCCGATCGCCCCGGAGACGTGCCGCAGCTCCCGGGCCAGGGACAGCTCGCCGCGGCGGATCTGCACGGAGAGCCCCTTGCCCACCAGCTCGCCGTCGGCAACCACCAGCTTGCCGTCTGCGACATGGGCCCGCACCTGGCCCCGGGTGGGCAGGAGCTCCCGCAGGCCGGGGGGCAGGTCCCACTGCGCCACCTGTCTCCCTATGTCCACGACCTCCAGCGCAACGCGGCCGGTGGCGCGGCCGATGGCGTCGTCCCGGAACGGAACGTTCCATTCTGCCCCGTGGAGACGCAGGCCGGGAACGGTCACCACCACCTCGGGCACCTGCAGCGCCTCCGGGCCCAGGGCAAACGATGCGCTCAGCAGTCCTCCTCGGAGATCGTTGTCGAAGCCACAGGCACGGAACAGGCCGCCGGTGTCCGGGACCTCGATGCTGCCTTCGAGCCGGGTGGCCCCCGAGGATGCTCTGACCCGCAGGTGGCTGGCGCCGTGTTGCACGGCGACCTCGCGGATCGTCGCCAGGGGCGAGAGCGTCGCCTCCAACGGGGCACGGCGCTCGTGGCCGCCATGGCACAACGCCAGGGAGTCCACGCACACCCGCGCCCCCTCCGGCAGCAGGGCGTGGATGGCCCCGCTGGTCCACTCGGAGTTCAAGGAGCCGCCCCGGGGTGGCAGGGTCCCGGCGGCGTCCAGGACCAGCTCCCGGCATTGGACGGTGATGCGGCGGATGGCATCGGCTTGCCCCGCGAGCAGACCGGCAAGTCGGAAGTCGACCTGCACGCGTCCATCCCGCAGGCGGGTTACCGCCCCCCCGGGCTTCCCCGTCACCTGGATGCCCGACACCTCCACCCGGTCGAGGAGGTTGCCGCCGATCTCGCCCACGGTGACATCCGCATCCAGCGCCTGGGCGAGGCCCTCCCGTAGCTCGCTGCGCAGGATCGGGGCCAGCAGCGGCCTGCGGAACAGGAAGGCAAGCAGCAGCAACAGCAGCAGAGCGGCGGTGGTGATGAGGATCTTGCGGCGCATGCAGGGGGAATCCGGAATCCGGTCCTCGGCACAGCACCTTACCCGCCTTGGATCACCGGGTCAGCTGGCTAGAATCCCCCGCCAGGGAGCCGGGGATAGCAGTTGTTCGTCGCGCGCTCGTCACGCACTCGTCACCCATCACTCGTCATGACTCGTCATGGCTTTTGAAGTGGGACTCGTTGCGTTCCTCATTTCCTTGGTCTTCGCGAGCCTTGCGGAGAACGTCGTCCATCGCCTGATGCACTCGAGCAAGGTGCCGCATTTGCCGCCTACTCCCACCAGGTGCAGCATGTGGCACCACAACTTCGGCATCTCGTTCGACGTGTGGGATCGGGTGTTCAGGACCTACAAGGCGGTGGAGTGGAAGCCCGAAAAGAAGCCCTTCGAGCACAAGCTCACGGAAATCTCCCGGATCCGGTGGTTCTGATCTCCCGGGGGCCTCCCTGCTTCCGCTACTGCGGCGAGTAGAGGATCACCGGCAGGTCCTGGGCCCGTGCCGACGGGGGTGAGACGCTGTTCGTCGCGGTGGCGCTGAACGCCGACAGGAAGCGCCGTTGCTCCACCGGAGGCTGCTTGGGCAGGGCCAACGACACCG
>QJVU01000406.1 GCA_003235605.1 Planctomycetota bacterium
ATAGCCCTGGCTCTTGATCTTTGGGTGCCTGCCGTCCTTGGTGATCGAGATGTTCGGGCATTCCGCGGAGAGCCCCAGTTCGGCAAAGCGGGCAACCGTCTGCTCCCTGGGGCGGTCTTCCACGTACGTGAGGATCATGTGGATCGGCCGATCTGCAAGATCGCGAGATGCCTTGAGCAGCTCCGGCTCCAGTTCCCGACAGCCTGGCGATGCACCCCAATAGGCGAATAGGACAACCCTCCCCTCGAGATCCTTGAGGTCAACCTTGGTGCCGTAAAGGTGACTGCCCAGCGTGACCTGTCCGAGCAGAAGCCTCTCCTGGGCCATGCCGGAAGAGGCCCAGTTGCCAGCCATCAACGCCAGGACAAGTGCCACGCCACGCATCGAGCTGTCCATTGTCCGTAGAAAACCGTGGACCAGCTACCCGCTCTCGGTGAAGTTTCCCTGCTCCGATGCTCGATGTCGCACAGCTGCCGCGCCTCGTCTCCGCTGCACCCCATGCTGCCATTCAGGAGCCGACCAGCCAGGCTCCAACAGCGGAAGTCATGGGGCCGTTCCCCTCGGGCTTGAACACGGAGCTGATCGGATTGGCAGCGCTACTGAGCGTGTTCTTGATCGTGTTCTTGGTGACACGATGGGTGATCCTGCCGCTGGTACGGGTTGTCATCAAGAAGAGCAGGTTCGAATGGGATGATGCCTTTGTCGACGCCAGATGCTTCCGGTGGGTCAGCTACATCGCCGCAGCGGCGGTGTTCCTGGGATCGACCCACGTCTTGAACCTGCTGCACAGGATGCGGTTCGTGCCCGCTGACGTGGCGCTGGCCGAGGTGCCCTGGCTCCCGTACCTGCAGAACCTGTCCAAGGCCGTCATCGCATTCAGCGTCATGATGGCGGCGGCGGCAGTCCTGAACGCGGTCAACGAGATCTACACCAGGCGGGGAGGTGCTGGACGAAGACCGATGAAGGGCTACGTCCAGATCGCAAAGCTCTTCGTGTTCGTGGTCGGAATCGTCAGCTCCATCGCACTGTTGTTCGGCAAGGAGCCGTGGTTGTTCATTTCGGGCATCGGAGCGTTCACGGCGGTCCTGTTGCTGGTCTTCAAGGACACCATCCTGTCGCTGGTAGCCTCGATCCAATTGACCAGCAACGACATGATCCGCATTCGCGACTGGATCGAGGTGCCTTCAGCGGGCGCCGACGGCGAGGTCATCGACATCGCCCTCCACACTGTCAAGATCCAGAACTGGGACAAGACCGTCACCACCGTTCCTACATACAACCTCATCAGCGGCAGCTTCAAGAACTGGCGGACCATGCCGGAATCGGGCGGCCGGCGGATCAAGCGCAGCCTCAACATCGACATGTCCACGATCCGCTTCCTGGATGAAGAGGATATCGAGCACTTCAGCAAGTTCGCCCTCCTGAAGGACTACATTGCCGCCAAGCAGAAGCTCCTGGAGGAGACCAACAAGAAGGAACGGCTTGATCCCTCGGTCCTCGTCAACGCGCGCCGCCTGACGAACATCGGTACGTTCCGCGCGTACGTCGTCGAGTACCTCAAGCAGAACACCAAGGTCCACAAGGGAATGACGTTCCTGGTGCGGCAGCTGCAGCCAACCCCCGATGGTCTGCCTCTGGAGATCTACATCTTCTCCAACGTCACGACGTGGGCGGACTACGAGAACATCCAGTCTGACATCTTCGATCACCTCTTGGCAGCGCTGCCCGAGTTCGGCCTGATGGTTTTCCAACGCCCCGCAGGCAGCGACATCACCGAGCTGGCCGCTGCAGCCGCGGCCGCGGGAAGCTCCAGCACGAGCTAGAAGTAGAACTGGAAACGCATCTGAAAGGCATCGCTGTCGCCGGAGATGCCCTCGTCGTAGTCGGCATGGACGTAGTTGAACATGAGCCGCGCATTGGGGTTCAGGTACCAGTTCAAGCCACCAGACAGGCTGTCGATGCCGCCGCCCGTGATCGTGTCGTCGGTCAGGTCGAGGGTCGAATAGCGGGCGACCAGCTCGAGAGCTCCCCAGGTCCCCTTCTCCGGGTCGAAGTTGCTCGCCGGCTTCGGGTTCCCGAACACACCGGCATTCGTCTTGTACTTGCGCTGCTCACCGGTCACGATCCAGCTGGCCATGACGTACCAGGCGGAGAAATCAGGGTCGACCCCGGAAGGACCGTCGACCCGCGACATGTTGTACTCCCCTTGGACGGAAAGCGACCCCCACACTGCCGCCAGCTCGAGCCCCAAGAGGAACACGTCGTCCACGTCGGTGATGTCACCGGTATCCGCCGCAGTGGGCGCCAGGTGCACCTCCCGGTTGTCCTCGTACCTGACGGTGTCATCGTTCGGACTACGGATGCTGGCAGCCACGCCGGCGTGGACCAGGATCTCGCCTTTGTCTGCGTAGACCGGCAGGCAGGTGATACGGCCTGTGAAGTTGTACTCGCCATCTCCCTTGCTGTCGCCGAAGGCATCGGTATCGCGGAACATCCCCACGGCCCATGTCACCCGCTCCTCCCAGACACAGTCGTTCACCATGAACCCGGTGTTGCGCATTGGCGTGAACGAGTCTGCAACGGAGCGCTCCATGAAAGTGATGTCGTTGGAGCTCGTCAGCTGCTCCAGGCCGAACGGTTCCTTGAACTGTCCAGCCCGGAATGTCCCCACGTAGGGCAGTCCCTGGATGCCAGCATAGACATCCTTGAAGTCCGCCTCGCCGTCCTCGAAGTCATACTGCGTCTTGAAGATCAGCCACTTGTGGAAGTGCCCGGACATGTAGACCCGCGCACGGCGGAACTCGTTGCCGTCCTCGAAAGCGGAGCCGATGGAGGCCTTGGCATCGTTGTTGGCGCTGATCCAAGCCCAGTCGTTGTGGATCCGGCCACCGATCCGGATACTGGTGCTGCCGTCAGGGGATGTGAACACGAACTTGTCCCCAAGGGTGAACGTACCCTCCTGCGGGCTCCGCGCTCCCACGCCGGACAAGCTCCCAGCCACCCTGGAAGAGACTCCCGACGATTCACCCCACGTCGGGCCATCACTTGGCGGGGTCGAGCTCCCAGGGCCCTGTGCCAGCGCCCGATCATGCAGGAGACAGGCGCCACAGAGCAGGGACGTGAACAAAGCGAGAGAACGGAGACGGCAAATGCGAAGTCTCACAGCAAGATCTCCTTTTGCGTTGGCTGCGGGGAAAGCGGCTCAGGAACACCTTTACCCGCGTGAACTCAAGACCAGGTGAAGACACACCCAACTTGGCAACAAGTATGGGTGAAGTTCATGTGAGGATCCGCCTGCTTTCTCGACACTCCTTCGCCTCTGGTTGCCCTCGGGGTTGCGTCACCGGACAGCCCGCGCACATCGAGTCCGTCCGTGGTCCGCGCTCATGGAATTCCACCAACTCTCCACAGCCGGCGGGGGCTCGCTGAACCCACGCCCCGGACCCATGGCCAAGCATGCCCCGGAGGTTGGTGCCGCAGGGCTGGCGACCAAGGTGCCTGGGCGTTTGCCCGGGAGCCGGCGGCGGTTCCTCCCACCGCCATACACCGGGCGCCCCCTGGCCCGGTGTTGTTTCGCCGCGGCGAACCGGAAGGAGCCATGCCGAGCTTCGAGACGGAGGTTCCATCTCCGGCTGCACACTTGGATGACTCTCCTGGTTCCTGGCCAGACAACAACCCAGACAGCTGCGCAACGGGCTCCAGCCATTGCCCGGGAGCCAGTTTTTCTCCGTCAGCGCGGGTCCCCGCCCGCCTGCGCCGGTTACAAGGGGCAGGCGGGCCGGTATACGATGCCCGCGCGCGTCCCTCGAGCCGGGGAGTCCCAACCCGCACGTCCCCTGCCCCCCGCCCAAAACAGACCCCGGCCCAAGACCCTGCTTTCTCAAGTCTCTCAAGGCCACCCATGAGATCCGTACTCGCCCTCCTGCCCCCCCTCACGCTCTGTCTGCTGGCGGCCCCCGCCACCGCCCAGGATGAAGCCGGTGCCCTCACCCGGTTCAAGAAGCCCTTCCGCTCTTCCCTCACGAACAAGGACGGCAACTTCAAGCCGGTCTCCGAGCAGGCGGCCATCCTGACTCAACGCACCGAAGCGGTGGCGCAGCTGGGCGATCTTGCCACGGTCAACGTCGCCAAGGCCCTGGTGCAGGCTTTCACCCAGGTGGAAGGCGAGATCTACGACATCGATGCGCGGCGCCTCGAGATCGACCAGAAGCTCAAGGAGATGCACGACCGTTACTACGACAAGACGCAGGGGAAGGTCGTGTTCCGTGGCAGCGGCGGCCCCGCCCTGATGGCCGCCTTCAAGACGCTGCGCCAGGAGTCCGGTGACCTCCGCGAGACCCTGGATGGTGCCCGACGCCTGTTGTTCGACCTGAACTCCAGGATCGGCCGGCTCCAGGATCTGGACACCCTGTCTTGGATGCTCAAGAACATCACCGGAAACAAGAAGTACTCCACTCGCCTCAAGCTCACGGTTGCGCGTACCGTGGGGAACGGTGGCGCTGCAATGGTGGGCGAAATGGTTGCCGCACTGTCCCGCACCAAGCGCCCCGATGAGATCATCGCCCTTCTCGATGGCGTCGGGCTCATCGGGAAGGACGCAAAGGCGGCCGCACCCGAGATCATCAAGCTCCTCCGCCATGACAAGGAAGCCGTGCAGGAGCGAGCTGCCCTGGCACTCTCGACGATCGCCGTGCCTGAAGCCATCGAGCCCATGATCAACCTGCTGGCCGCCGTGGCGGGACAGACGAAGCTTCGCGTAGCCGCGTATCTCGAAGCCCTCACCCGCCAGCAGTTCGGTGAGAACGTCTCCACCTGGCGCACCTGGTACAAGAACGAGGGCGCCAGCTACCTGGCCGGCAAGCACGAGCTAGGTGGTGGTGCTCCCAGCCACCGCAAGGCCACTACCGAGAAGAACTACTACTTCGGAATTCCCCAGGAAGGCAAGGCCATCGTCTACATCATCGACAGCTCGGGTTCCATGAAACAGGAGATCGATGCCAACCTGGTCCGGAGGGCGGAGAAAGCCAGCGGCAAGGGCACTGCGGCCAGCCGACCCGATGCAGACAAGAACAAGGATGGCCGGGGCCACAAGTCCACGCGGCTGGAGGCATGCAAGAACGAGCTGATCCGGGCCCTCGGCCTACTTTCACGAGAGACCGAATTCAACATCATCTGGTTCAGCGACGCCGCCCACCCCTACAAGACCGCCCTGTTCAAGGCCACACCCCAGAACGTCAAGGCTGCCCAGGCCTGGGTGCAGAAGCTCGAGCCGAACAGCAGCACCAACATCCACGACACCCTGCAGCTGGCGTTCACGTTCAAGGACTTCGGCAAGAGCAAGCGACGCATCGCCATCGCGCCTCAAAAGGCCCGCAAGAACAAGTACGACGTCGCCCCCGAGTTCGCCTTCGACACCATCTTCCTGCTCACCGACGGCTCCCCCACCAAGCCGCCGGGCGACAAGCCAGATTCCACCGAGAAGATCCTGGAAGGCGTCCGGATGTGGAACTCCCTCAAACGGGTCACCATCCACTGCATCGGCATCGGCAGAGGCGTGAACGTCCCGTTCATGCAGCAGTTGGCCGCCGAGAACGGCGGCGAGTTCAAGCACTTCCTGGACTGAATGCCCCGCGGGACATCTGCCGTACGGGGAGGATTGCACGGATTGGGAGGATTGCACGGGCAGGTTGCATTGCATGCCGACCCACGGCAGCGCCCCGGGCTAGACCCCTGTTGAGCCTGGGGTAGCATGGACCCCTCCCGTGCCCCCACGCGAAAGCCCGGAACCATGAAGTACCCAGCTACCGCCGTCGCCCTGCCCCTGATCCTGATCCTGCAGAGCGCCCTTCTGCCTGCACAGGACGAGGCTCAAGCAATCAAGAACTTCAAGCAAGGGTTCAAGCCAAGCATCAAGGCCCTCGAGAAAGCCATGCAGGGGTGGGAAACCCTGCCCAGCAACTCAGACCCGTACCGATCCAAGATGGCCGCGCGCGAAGCCGTGGCCAAGGGGTGGGAGAACGCAGTCGATCAACTCAAGGGCCACGGATCTCCTGCCGTGGCCAAGCTGGTGGCCGACGCATGGGTCAAGCTGGACAAGGCGATCGGCCCGGCCTGGAAGGAGCATGCCAAGCTCGTAAAGCGTGTCGAGAGGGAGTTTGCCCGGCTCCTGAAGATGACCGGCGGCGAAGGCGTCATTCCCACCAAGAAGTACCC
>QJVU01000068.1 GCA_003235605.1 Planctomycetota bacterium
GACGCCACCGCTCCCCCGGTGTCCCCCGAGGTGGCCACCAAGATGGTGCGCGGCCGATCATCCTGGCGCGCAAAGCACTCCGCCAGGAACCTGGCCCCCACGTCCTTGAACGCCGCGGTGGGACCGTGGAACAGCTCCAGGAAGGCCACAGTCTTGCCGGATCCTCGACCCGTCACCTCCACCAGGGGGATCGGAAAGGAGAACGCGCCCTTGCAGATGGCCGGCAGGTCGTCGCTCAGGGCATCCCCTCGGAAGAACGGTGCCAGGACCCTGGCTGCCAGCTCCGGCAGGGCCTCGGGGTTCAGGAGCCGGTCGGGAACGCCGCTGGGAAACTCCTCGGAAAACCGCGGCAGCTTCTCGGGGACATACAGACCACCGTCCGGGGCCAGGCCCGCCTCCATCGCGGCAGCGACCACGACCGCGGGTGCGGTCTTGCGCGTGCTCAGGTAGTGCACCGGGCACCCGCCATGGATATTCCACCCACCCAGGCCTCTGCCTCGACTCCCTCCTGCCGCAGGCCATCGAGGATCGCCGAGCACACCGCGTCCCCACCCTCCCGGGATGTCACCCAGGCAAACAGGCTCGGTCCCGATCCCGCAATGGAGCAGCCCAGGGCACCCTGCGAGAGTGCTGCCCGCTGCGCGGCCGCAAAGCCCGGTATCCACGGCGCGCGCTGGGGCTCGATGACCACGTCCCGAAAGGAGCGCCTCAGGAGCTCCGTATCGTTCCGGTAGCAGGCGGCAATGAACCCGGCCAGGTGACCCATCTGCTCCACGTGGGTGGAGAGTGGAACCGCCGCCCGCAAGAGTGAGCGCTGCGCCCGGGTCTGGAGCCGGATGTCCGGACGAACCACGACACACGACAGGCCCTCGGGCACCGGCAACCCTATCACCTGGTGCCGGGGCAGAACCGCCGTGAGACCGCCGTGGAGACAGGGCGCCACGTTGTCACCGTGGGCGACACCGCTGGCCACCGCCTCGCCTGCCAGGGCATACCGGAACAACTGCTCCTTGGAGGCCGGTCGTTCCAGGAGCGCGTTGGCCGCCACCACCGCCCCGACCGCCGACGCCGCGGAGCTGCCCATGCCCGAGCCCGGAGGAATGCCCTTCTGGAGGTGTACCGCAAAGCCGAACCCCGGTCGCAGGTCCGCAACCATGGCCTCCAGCGCGGCAATGGCGGTGTTCTGCCTGGGATCTTCCGGCAGACCCTCGTGCCCCTCCACTCCGGTGAGGTGAACCTCTCCGGACTTGCCGTCCACGCGGGTGACCTTGACGTGATCCCCGGCCTCGGCAAAGGCGAAGCCCAGCAGGTCGAAACCCACTGCGACGTTGGCCACCGTGGCGGGAGCAAAGGCGGTGGCGGTAACGGCCCCGGGCATCACACCGCTCCAAGGGATCCAGCGAGCCTCAAGAGGTCCCCGAAGACACCTGCGGCCGTGACCGCGGGTCCGGCACCTGGTCCCTGGACGATCAAGGGCTGCTCGCGGTAACGGTCCGAGGTGAAGGCCAGGATGTTGTCGCCGGGCTGGATCCTGGCGAAGGCATGGCTCACCGGATAGTAGCGCAGGCCCACATCCACCCGATCGGGCGCCTCGATTACCGCGACGTAGCGCAGCACCCTGCCGTCTTCCGCCGCCTTGCGGCGCAGGGCCTCCATGGCGGCGTCGTGGCGGGGAAGCTCCGCGAGGAATCGATCTGCCTCGGCACAGGCTTGCAGCTCCTCGGGCACCAGGCTCTCCACCGCGACCCCCGAGAGCTCCAGGGGCAGACCCATCTCGCGGCCCAGGATGACGGCCTTGCGCGCCACGTCCACGCCCGAGAGATCGTCCCGGGGATCGGGCTCCATGTAGCCCCGCTCGTGGGCCTCGCGAACGGCAGCTGAGAACGGCCGGTCACTGCCCAGCACCTGGAGGAGGAACGAGAGGGTGCCGGACAGGATGCCTTCGATGCGGTGGATGCGATCCCCGGTGCGGACCAGGTCCCGCAACGTGGAGATCACCGGCAGCCCTGCCCCCACGGTGGCCTCGTAGAGGTAGCGGGAGGAGGGCCGGTCCCCCAGCTCCCGCAGGCCGCGGTAACTCTGCAGCGACCCGGCGTTGGCCTTCTTGTTGGGGGTGATGACATGGATGCCCCGCTCCAACCAGTGGCCGTAGCAGCTGGCCACTTGGGCGTCGGCAGTGCAGTCCAGGATCACCGCATGGGGAAGGTGCGCTGCTTGGAGGTGGCTGGCGAACACGGCAAGGTCCACCGGCCGGCCACCGGAGCCCAGGCGCTCCTGCCAGTCCTGCAGGTCGATTCCCCGGTCCTCCAGGATCATGCGCCGGGAGTTGGCGATGCCCCGCACCTCCAGCTGGATCTGCAGGTCCCGGCGCAGGTAGTCCCGCTGGGAGGCAAGCTGGCGCAGGAGTTCGGCGCCCACCAGTCCAGGCCCCACCAGCCCCAACGAGACCCTCTGTTCCGAAAGGTAGAAGCCGGCATGGACCGAGCGCAGGGCCCGCTCCGCGTCGGCCTCGGCCACGACCGCGGAGATGTTGCGCTCGGAGGAACCCTGGGCGATGGCGCGCACGTTGACGCCGGCCCGGGCCAGGGCGCTGAAGAACCGCGCTGCGACTCCCGGGGTCTCCACCATGTCGTCCCCCACCGCTGCCAGGATGCTGTAGGGGCCGGAGACCTCCACCCGCGTCACCTGCCCGTGGATCCGCTCGGCGGTGAACGCCCGCTCCACGGCCCGGCGTGCCGCCTCCCGCTGGACCGTGGGGATCGCCACGCAGATGCTGTGCTCGGAGCTGCCCTGGGAAATCAAGACCACCGAGACCCCCGCTTC
This sequence comes from Planctomycetota bacterium, assembly GCA_003235605.1. The sequence goes on from QJVU01000068.1 coordinate 2,824, forward strand.
CCGGAGCGCACCGAACATCCGGCTGGCAACCCCGGGAACGCCGACCATGCCCGCTCCCTCCAGATTGAGGAGGGCAATGCCAGAGACCGACGAGAAGCCCTTTACCGCCGACTTCGCCAGGCGCAGGCCCTCCGTCGCCCGCACCCTCTGGGCGATCGTCGTGCCAGGGGCATCCTTCGCCAAGGCGTTGCGGATGTGGATCGGGATCCCGCAGTCGACGGCAGGCCCCATGGTCCGGGGGTGCAACACTGCCGCGCCAAAGTAGGCCAACTCCATGGCCTCGTCGTACGAGAGCTCTCGCAGGATCGTGGCCTCGGGCACCCGCCGCGGGTCCGCGCTCATGACCCCGTCCACGTCCGTCCAGATGGTGAGCGAGCGCGCCCTCAGGACGCGTGCGAAGATCGCCGACGTGAAGTCGCTGCCGTTGCGTCCCAGGGTGGTGGGCGCACCCTTGCGGTCCCGGGCCACATAGCCGGTGATCACCAAGAGGGGCGGGGGCTCTTGTGTCTCCCGTTGTGTCTCCCGTTGCGTCTCCCGTTGCGTCTCCCGTTGCGTCTCCCGTTGCGTCTCCCGTTGCGTCTCCCGTTGCGTCTCCCGTTGCGTCTCCCGTTGCGCCTCCCGTTGCGCCTCCCGTTGCGCCTCCCGTTGCGCCTCCCTTTCCAGCCAGGCGGCAAACCGCCCCTGGGTCTCCTCCCAGACCACGGCCGGGCCGGTCTCATCGTGCTCCACGACCAGCACCTCCCTGGCGTTCAGCCAACGGGCCCCATGCCCCTGCTGCACCAGGTGACCGTGGAGGATCGCAGCCGACCAGGCCTCGCCGAAGCCGCTCACGAGTTCCCGGGTGCTGTCAGGACACAGGCCGGCGGAGAACACGCCGCGGAGGATGTCGCCCAATGCCTCGAATTCCTTCCGAACCGGCTCGAGCACCTGCGCAGCCCCTTCCCCCAGCAACTCCGTGCCCAGGTCCAGGATACTCTCCCGCAGGCGGTTGAGATCGTCGCCATAGGCCTCGTTCCGGCTGGCCGCCAGGTCCGCCAGCTGGATCAGAGTATCGGTCACCCCGGCCGGGGCCGAGACCACCACCGCCACCCGGTCACCTCCCGCCGCCGCGTCTGCAACGAGGCCGGCAGCGCTCGCAAAGCGCGCCGCATCGGCGAGGCTGGTGCCCCCGAACTTGTGGACCTGCCAAGTGAACTGCGTGGGTAGGTTGGGAGCGGTCATGGGAGTGACACCCTCAACATCGGCTGCTGGAGCCCAAGAGCCCCAGCTCCTCTGCATGCGGTGTGAGGGCGTCGATGATGAACTGAATGTGCTCGCCGAGGTCCACTCCCAACAGCTCAGCCCCCGCCTGCACCTCCTCGCGCTCCACCTTCGCGGCAAACGACTTGTCCTTGAGCTTCTTCTTGACGCTCTTGGGGGTGAGGGTCCGGATCCCGTCCGGGCGCACGAGGCAGCAGGCGCCGATGAAGCCGGTCAGCTCATCACAGGCCAACAGCGCCCTGTCCAGGCTGCTTTCGTAGGGTACGTCCCACTTGGTGTAGTGGGCGGAGACGGCGTGGGCGATCTCCGCTTCGCCCATCTCCTGAAGCCAGGCAACGGTCTTGTGGGGATGTTCCTCGGGCCACTTCTCGTAGTCGGCATCGTGGAGCAGGCCGGCGATTCCCCAGGTCTCCACGTCCACGTCCCCGTCCCCGTAGCGGTGGGCTGCTTGACGCATGACGATCTCCACGGCCCGGGCATGCTTCCTGAGGGCCTCTGTCCCGGTCCACTCGCAGAGCTTTTCCCAGGCCGCTTCCCGTGTCAGCCGTGCCGGCGCCATGTCCGCCGGATTCTAGCCCTCGATCCGGTGGTAGCGACCATCCGCAAAGCTGTAGTAGCGCTCGCCTCCCACCACCACGTGGTCCAGGAGCTCTATGCCCACCAGCTCCCCCACCTGGCGCAGCCGTTCGGTCACTTCACGGTCCTCGACGCTGGGGGTGGCATCCCCGCTGGGGTGATTGTGGGCCACGACCAGGGCGGCGGCCCCCTCCCGCAGTGCCGGGCGGAACACCTCCCGAGGATGCACCAGGGACGACTCGAGGCTGCCGACGCTCACCACCCGCAGGCTCAGGACCCGGTGGCGGGCATCCAGCAACAAGGCGAAGAAACTCTCCCGGCGGGCATGGCGCGCGCTCTCCCGCACCACCAGGGCCACGTCGTCGCCACCGCGGACAGGCATTCCGGGACGGCAACGGGACTCCACCAGGCGCCGCGCCAGGCCGAAGGCACCTCCCAGGGATGCAGCTCGTGCGGGCCCCACCCCCTTTACCGCCGCCACCTCCCGCACCTCGGCGGCGGCCAGCTGAGTGAGCCCTCCGAAAGTGCGCAACAAGCGCTGGGCCAGTTGCTCGACGGACTCACCCCGCTGACCCACCCGCAGGATCAGGGCGATGCACTCGCTGTCGGAGAGGCGACCCTCCCCCAGGCAGAGGATCTTCTCGCGGGGACCGTAGGTGGCGGGAATCGTCTCCATGGCGGCCGCCAACCAGTGCTGGGAAAAGGGTCTGTGGGAACCGCTTTTCTACCGCCCCAACGCCTTTGCCAGCATCGTCGTCACGTCGAAGCCGTAGACCCGCTGCAGGGCGTCGTCGGAGGGGACACCACCCCCCACCAAGCGGAGGAAGCTGCGGAACTGACGGCGGGTGCCCGACCGCTGCAGGTAGCCCACGGCCATCAACGATTGGGCGTAGCCGGTCTCCACCACCGCAAGCTCCCGGGACTCGTTGAAGCTGCCGAGGAACAGCTCCTTGGAAAGCAGCGGCTGGCTGCCTCGCAACCTGCTCTTGGCGACAAGCACACTGTGGCCGTCGATGAGCTGGGCGTAGCCCTCGTGCACCCAGAGGGGAGCCTGGGGGAACAGCTCGAACAGGAAGGCGTGGGTGAGCTCGTGGCGCAGGTCGGCGCGCATGCTCTGTTGCAGGCCGGTGTTCGGCCGCACCGCGATGCGGATCTTGCCGTCGTAGTGGGCCCTCGCCCAAGCGTGCACCCCGACCCCCTTGTACTGCTCGTCGCTGTAGACGACCGCCGTGAGGATCCGGTTGGGTCGCTGTCCCAGCTGCTTGTAGAGCTCGTCCTCGGCCTGCTCCAGGTAGCCAAACACCAGGTTGATGTTGCGCTCGATACCGGCCTCCTTGCCGCCCTGGTACTGCACGCAGAAGCTGCCCCTGAGCTCGGTAGTGAACCCTTCCTCGATCCTGGCCTGCCTGCCCAGCCGGTCGGCCAGGAGGCCCAGGTCGCGGCGGCCAGGGTCCTCGGTGGCGGCCCGGTGGTAGAGCTTGCTGGCGGTCCCGGTGTCGTTCCGTTCCCTGGCCAGGTTGCCCAGCACGGTCAGCGCCGAGGTGTTCTTC
>QJVU01000681.1 GCA_003235605.1 Planctomycetota bacterium
ACGCCACCCGCCGCTCGGTGGACCTCGTGAAGCGACTCGCACCACACGTGCAGATCGTTGCTCGTACCACTTACCTCGGTGAGGTAGGCGCGCTGCAAGCGATGGGCGTGAACGACATCGTGCCCCAGGAGTTGGAAACCGCCGCAGAGGTCATGGTCCGCGTGCTGCGACACTACTTGATCCCGGACGACGAGATGGACCGGCAGGTTCGCATCGTGCGCGAGCGCGGCTTTGGCATCTTCAAGCAGGCGCGTCCCGAGAAAACCGAATCGGCGCGGATCTCAGAGTACGTGCCGGGTCTGGCGTTGGAGGTCTTGCGCGTCGAAAAAGGCAGCAACGTCGCGGGCAAGTCGCTGCTGGAATCCGACCTGCGGAAAGCTACTGGCTACACGGTGGTCGCGGTCAAGCGTGGCGACGAGACCAACACCCAGGTGCGCCCCGAGACCGTGCTCGAGGCCGGAGACATCCTGGTCGTTCTGGGACCCCAGAACCGGAAGGACGACCTGGTCTCCCAGTGTCTGTCGCGAGATGCGGCGGCGGATGGCGGGATGTCCCTGGAGGATGGCGGTGACGTCGAGAGCGAGGTTGAGAACAAGGGCCTCGTGAAGGACGTCGGGAAGACCGTCGAGAAGGACGTTGCCAGCTCCGGCTAGCTGAGGGCGAGCATGCGCTCCAGGGGACGGGTGGCTGCGAGGCGGAGATCCTCGGGGAGCTCGATCCTGGGCTCGAGATCACGCATGCACAGGTAGATCTTCTCGATCGTGTTCAACTTCATGTAGGGGCACTGGTTGCAGCCTTCGCAGCCATGGCTGTTCTCGAAAGGCACGGCCAACAGTTCCTTCCCCGGAGCTGCCTTGCGCATGGTGTGCAGGATGCCCGTCTCGGTGCCGACGATGATCTTCCGGTCGTTGGAGGCGGTGACGTAGCTGAGCAGCTTGCGGGTGGAGCCGACAAAATCGGCATGCCGAAGAATGTCCGGCTCACATTCCGGATGGGCGATGAACGTGGCGTCGGGGTGTTTGGCCCTGAGCTCGATGAGCTTGCGTTCGCTGAACGTGACGTGCACCTGGCACGTGCCAGGCCACAGGTCCATCTGGCGACCGGTCTTCTTGATCAGCCATCTGCCGAGGTTCTGGTCGGGGGCGAACAAGATCGGCCGTTCTCTGGGCACGGAAGCGAGGACCTGCTCGGCGTTGCTGGAGGTGCAGATGATATCGGACAGTGCCTTGGTAGCGGCAGTGCAGTTGATGTAGCTGATCACGTAGTGGTCGGGGTGCTCGGCCTTCCACGCGGCGAGCTTGTCCGCCGGGCAAGAATCTGCCAGCGAACAGCCGGCGTGGACGTCGGGCAGGACGACGACTTTGTCAGGATTGAGGATCTTGGCTGTCTCAGCCATGAAGTGGACGCCGCAGAAGACGATCACCTCGCAGTCCTGAGCGTCCCGAGCCGCTTTCGCCAGGTCGAGAGAGTCCCCCAGGCGATCAGCGATGTCCTGGATGTCCGGGTCCTGGTAGTAGTGCGCCAGCAGGATCGCCCGGCGCTCCTTCTTGAGCCGCTCGATCTCCTCGAACAGGTCCAGCGTGGGGTCGACGGTGGTGGCGGTCATTTCCAGTCGGTCGATTCTCGGCAGAGTCCTCGGGGCAGCAAGTCCCCACAAGGGCCCATCTAGGTCAAATGTGCGACGCGTCCAATCAGTCAGCGCCTTTGCTTTTGGCAACCTTCTTGGCTGTCGTTTTCCCGGCCTTCTTTTGCTGTTTCTTGTTGCGTCGGGCCGGTGCGCGCGCAGCACGATCGGCAAGCAACTCGATGCAGCGGTCCAACCCGACGTCCTCCACGGCTTCGCCCCTGGGCAGCGAGGCGTTGGTGGTGCCATCGTTGACGTAGGGGCCGTAGCGACCCTCGAGGATCTTGATCTCCGCACCGGTGTCGGGGTGTTTCCCCAGGTCCTTGAGCACCTTTGGCGCCGCGCGCGTGCGGCCACCGCGGGCCTTGGGCTGGGAGAAGAGCTCCAGCGCCCGCTGAAGACTGATCGTCAAGGGCGACTCACCAGCGGGGATCGTGCGGGTTTCCTTGCCCCATCGCAGGTAGGGACCAAAGCGACCGTTCTGGGCGGCCACCTCTGCATCGTCACGCACCCCGAGCACTCGAGGCAAGCTCAGAACGGCCAGTGCGTCCTCGAGAGTGACATCGGCTTCGTTCATGCCGGGTAGCAGCGAAGCCATCTTCGGCTTCTCGCCATCCAGCTGTTCCGGGTCTCCCAGCTGGAAGTAGGGACCGAAGCGACCGGTCTTCACATAGACTGGCAAGCCGGTGCCCGGGTCGATGCCCAGGGACTTGGGACCCTCCTCACCCTTGGCCAAGAGTGCCAACGCGGCCTCGAGGTCCAGCTCGTCCGGCGGCGTTCCCTCTGGCACGCTGACCCGGATGTCGTTGCAGGAGATGTAGGGGCCGTAGCGGCCCACGCGAACCTCGACTTCCTTGCCTTCATCGTTGGTGCCGAGCGGGATGCTGCACACTTCCCTGGGATCGATCTTCGCTTCGACCTTCTCCAGCGTATCGCGCAGACCGGGCTTCCCGTTGCCGTGGAAGAAGTCGCGGAGATAGTCGAGCCGCTTTTGCCGGCCATTGCTGATCTCGTCCAGGTCATCCTCCATCTTGGCGGTGAAGGCGTAGTCCACGAGATAGGACAGGTGCTCCTCCAGCAGCTTCACCACTGCAAAGGCGGTGAACGTGGGTACCAATGCCGAACCCTTCTTGTGGCAGTACTCCCTCGCCAGGATGGTGTCGATGATCGAAGCGTAGGTGCTTGGTCTGCCGATGCCGCGAGCCTCGAGTTCCCTGATGAGGCTCGCCTCCGTCAGGCGGGCCGGTGGCTGGGTGTTGTGCCCCTCGGGCTCCAGGTTCTCTGTCTGGACCCTGTCCCCCTCCCTCACGCTGGGGAGGATGCGCTCGGCTTCCGCCATCGCCGCGTCGCCGTTCTCCGTGCTCTCGACATAGGCAAGACGGAATCCCGGGAACTCGATGGTCCTGCCACTGGCCTGGAACTCCGCACCGTCGATTCCCAGCAGAACGGTGGTCCGGTGGCCGGTGGCATCCTTCATCTGGCTCGCAACCGTGCGCTGCCACACCAGCTCGTAAACGCGCCGTTCGTCCACGCTGACGTGTTCCAGCTTGGAGGGATGGATGAACTCGTGGTGCGCAGGCCGGATGGCCTCGTGGGCCTCCTGGGCGTTCTTCACCTTGGTGGTGTATATGCGAGTTGCGGTGGGCAGGTTCTCCTCGCCGTACGTCTGCCTGATCAGCGTTCTCGTTGTTTCCAGAGCCTCCTTGGAGAGGGTCGTGGAGTCGGTGCGCATGTAGGTGATGTAGCCGTTCTCGTAGAGACGCTGCGCCGCCTGCATGGTGCGCTTGGCAGTGAAGCGCAGCTTGCGGCCAGCCTCCTGCTGCAACGTGCTGGTTGTAAACGGCGCCGCCGGCTTCTGGGTGTAGGGCTTGCGGTCCACCCTCAGGACCTCCGCGGGCTTCCCGCCGCATCGCTCCACCAGCTGCTTGGCCCCCTTCTCGTCGATGTGCAGCGGTCCCTGCTGTTGCTGCTGTTTCAGCTGGCCGGTTTCCGGATCGAAGTCCTTGCCGGTGGCGATCCGGCGCCCGTCGACGGCCGTGAGCACTGCTTCGAAGGGCTCTTCCCGCTGGTGTCGAAAGGTGCCTCGCACATCCCAGTAGGCGGCACTGCGGAAACGGCTGCGCTCCCGTTCGCGCTCCACGACCAGCTTGACCGCCACGCTCTGTACGCGACCTGCGGAGAGCTTTGGTCGGATCTTCTTCCAGAGCAGCGGCGAAACCTGGTAACCGTAGATGCGATCCACCAGCCTGCGGGTTTCCTGGGCCTCCACGAGGTCCTCATTGATGGAACGCGGGTGGTCCAGGGCTTGGTGAATGGCGCTCTTGGTGATCTCGTGGAATACCAGGCGGCGCACGTCCACCTGTGGCTTGAGCTCCTGGACCAGATGCCAGGAGATCGCTTCCCCCTCGCGGTCCTCGTCCGTGGCCAGGTAGAGACAGCTGGCGTCCTTGAGGCACTGCTTGAGACGGCGAATGTGCTCCCGCTTTTGTTTCGGAACGACGTACAGGGGCCGGAAGCCACCCTCGACGTCGATTCCCAGACGGGCCCACTTCTCCTTCTTGTACTTCTCCGGGATCTCCGCCGCGTTGGCGGGCAGGTCCCGCACATGGCCTACGCAGGCCTCGATGATGAAGTCAGAACCCAGGAAGCCGCCGATAGTTCTGGCCTTGGCAGGGGACTCCACGATGACCAGGGGCCTCTTCCTCGAGCCCCTCTCGGGAGCCGCCTTCCTGGCTGTGGCCTTTGCGGATGCCGCCTTCTTCTTGGCTGTTCTGGTGGCTGTGCTCTCGGACTTGGTGGCCGGTCTCCTGGCCCGGGTGCTGGTCTTCTTGCTGGCCATGGGGTTGAAGGGCGCCCTTGTTAGGGTCGCTCGGCGGAGGTTGTCAAGGCTTCCTCGACACCGGTGTGGTTCGCGATGAAGGGGTTACTGAACCAGAATCGCGCCCGCGAGGGCTCCCGCGGGTCTCCATGGCACCAGTTGGAGCGCCACGATCGGCGCCGCCGACGATGTGTCGGGGGCGCTACAAATCATTTAGCGTGCGTCAGTTGCGGCGAATCTGTGTCAGTGCCACCTCGGCTCGCACGGCGCGTCCCCGGTTCTGGCCACGGACCAGGTACTCCAGGTGTGGGATCGCACCCTGGGCCTGAGGGCCAATCAGGCCCAGGGCGGTGATCGCCTCCCACGCCACTTGGTCCCGGCTTTCGTTTGCAGTCCGCACCAGGTCCAGCATCGCGGGCCCGGCGGAGCTTCCCCTGGCGCCCAGCCCGATCGCCGCCTCCCTGCGGCACTCGGGACGTGGGTGGGCCAGCAGCTGGAGGAACGCGCTCAAAGGCACATCCCGGTTACGGCTTACCCGCACCAGGGCATGGGCCAGTTCGCAGTTCACATACTCGTCGTCCAGGGTCGTGGAGTGGAACCTCCGGTAGCCGCCGACAGCCTCGACCCAGACCTCGACGGTGCCGCCGTGGCGCCCATCTTGGAGCAGCCCCCACAGGTCGTCCCGGGCCCAGCTCCCGCTTTGCCCCTGGCGCGCCAGGATCTCGCAGACCAGGACCTTCTTGGCGCAGTCGTTGCCATTCAGCGCTGCCCGCAGCGCCGCGGTGCCGGCCTTCAGGTCCAACTCCAGGCGGCTGGCAGCGATGGACACCTCCTCGTAGGCCAGGAGCTCGGGGCCACGGCGGAGGATCTCCCGCTTGATGGAAGGACCCACCTTGGGCGCGAACGGCCCGATCGCCCCGAGGCTGCGGGCGACGAGGCGGAAGTAGCTGTCCGATCCCCTGGACAGCTCCTTCATCAGTTCTGGAATCACCGCCACGGCGCGGTGCCCCAGGCGCGACAGGCCGCGTACCGCCAGCAGCGCCGGCCGTGGCATCTGCTCCTTGTCCGAGTGCTCCCTGAGTACCGCCAGGAGGCTCGGGGCGGCATCGGCCCCCAGGTGCACGAAACCGTTCAGCCCTGCCTCGTAGACGCGGTAGTCCGCACTCTGGAGCTGTTCCCGGAGCTTGGCCGGGCCGGCCGTGGGGGGTTGTGCGGGAACTCCCTCGGCGAGGGCGATGGGCAGGAGCAGCATCGAGAACATGGAGAGGAACGCGGCGGGCTTCATGGTGAGGTTTGGTCCTTTCCGTTTTCAGGGCCAGGGGCGATGTAGCAACGGGATCCTGGCCTCGAGGGATCAAGACTACTTTCGGCGTTCGACCTGGTCATCGTCGTGGATCTGGCGCAGAGCCGCCACCGCCCGTGCCGCTTTGGCCTTGTCCGGGCCCGAGGCCAGGGCCCGGAGGCGGGGGGTTGCCGCCTTGGCCGCGGGGCCGATCATGCCCAGGGCAGTAATGGCGTCCCAGGAGACCAGCTTGTCCCGGTCGGAGACCGCGTGCAGCAGTGCCTGGATTCCGGCGGTCCCCGCTTTCTGGCCGAGGGATCCCAGCTGCAGCACTGCCCGCTGGCGGACGGCGGGGTCCTCGTGCCGCGTGAGCTCCACATGGGCTACCACCGGGACGTCCTTGCCTGCGCCGAGCTGCATCAGCAGCAGGGCCGCCTTGCTGCGGATCCGGCCCTGGTTCCGGGTGCTGGTGCTCC
>QJVU01000421.1 GCA_003235605.1 Planctomycetota bacterium
GACAGGGTGGTCAAAAGATTTTGCATGGGGTTCTCTCCGATAGTAGGGGTTTCTTCGCAGGCGCGTGTGCCCACCTTCGACTCAGTCCCGACTTCTGAAGAACCTGACACCGTTCTGCTAGAATCCCCCGCCTCGTCCGCCCCGCCGCAACGCCCATGCCCCCGCGTCAGATCGAAGATCAGTTCCTGGCTGCCTATGTCGCGGACATGGAGCGGGATCGGGTGCGTCCGCTGGTGGAGTACCAGGCCATGTTCCCCGGCCACGAGGCGACGATTGCCCGCGAGTACCGCCTCCTCGAGGAGGACGAGCTCGGCGACTCCGCCGCAGGTGCGGAGACAACGGAGCCACAACGGACGATCGGCCGCTATCGGATCCACCGCGAGCTGGGCCGCGGCGGTCAGGCGCGGGTCTACCTGGCCCATGACCCACGGCTGGGGCGGGATGTCGCCCTCAAGGTGCTGGAGACCTCGCGCTTCGGCCTCGACGTCGAGGCGCGGATCCAACGCTTCCGCCGCGAGGCGGAGCTGGCGGCGCGACTCGACCACCCGGGGATCTGCGGCGTGCTGGATGTCGGCGAGGACAAGGCCGCGGGCGTCGTGTTCCTGGCGATGCGCTACATCGAGGGCCAGACCCTGGCACACCGGATCGCCGCAGATGCCGGCCAGCACTCGAGCCCGAAGGCGGTTTCGCTGCCGCCCAGCACGGACTCGGACATCTCGAGCGGCTCCCGCGAGGATCGCTTCGCGCCCAAGGAGACCACGGGCGCGCAGTCGATACGTCGCGTGCTCGAGGTCGTGGAGAAGGTCGCCCGCGCCCTGCATGTCGCCCACGAGCAGCGTCTCGTGCACCGCGACGTGAAGCCCGGGAACATCATGATCCACGCGGCGGGTGAGCCGGTCGTGCTGGACTTCGGTCTGGCCAGGGACGAGGGTAGCGAGGCTCTCGGCTTGACGGTCTCGGGCGATCTGCTCGGGACGCCGTACTACATGTCTCCCGAACAGGTGCGTGGCCAGCACAGATCCATCGATCGACGCACCGACATCTACTCCCTTGGCGTCACGCTCTATGAGTGCCTGACCCTGCGCCGGCCGTTCCAGGCAAGCCGCCCCGAGGAGCTCTATCAGCAGATCATCGGCGAGACGCTCCCGGATCCGACGCGGCTGAACCGGAACATCCCGCGCGACCTCAAGATCGTGTTGGAGACCGCCCTCGAGAAAGACCCCGAGCGGCGCTACCCGAACGCCCTGGCGTTCGCCGATGATCTGCGCCGGGTCCGCCACTTCGAGCCGATCACCGCTCGGGCGTTGCCGGTCTCGCTGCGGTTGCGGCGTTGGGTGCAGCGCAACCCTACGGTGGCGACGTTCCTCGGCGTGTTGCTGGTCGGGCTGGTGGTCACGTCCCTCCTGCTCCAGGCCGTGCAGGCCCGCAACGTGGAGCTCGAGAAAGTCGCGGTCGCCGCAGCGCTGGGCCGTGTTGCCGAGTCAATCGACGACGGCAGCTGGCGGCAGGAGAGTTCCCGAGCGACCTGGCTGGAGGACATTCCGCAGAGGCACCGGGGGTTCGCCTGGCGTTGGCTGAACGCTCGCCGCGCCAGCCCGAAGATCACGTCGATCCCAACCGAGGGCAAGGTACGTTCGCTCGCGTTCGCCGCGGATGGGAAGAGCCTGTTGGCGATCGTTCGCCCTGTCCGAGACGACAGTACCGTCGCGCAGCGGGACCCGGATCCTGTCGCACCCGGCGAACTCTGTGTTCTCTCGAAGAAGACCGGTGCGTGGTCCTTGGAGACGAAGACCCTCCCGGCGTTCACGGTTGCGCTCAGCCCCGATCAGAAGCTGGTTGTCATCGGCGACCAACAGGGCATCCAGTTGTTGGACCCGGGCAACTACCAGCCACTCGTGGTCCACGGGGGCAGGCAGGGCGCCCAGGTCACGGCGCTCTGCTGGTCGCCCGACAGCAAGCGCGTCGTAGCGGCCGGCAGGGACGGCAGCATCAAGGTCTGGCGGATCGATCCAGCCAAGGCGGCGTCGGACCTCGTCCTCGTGGACGTCACACCGAGGGGATTGCCGGGCTTCCATGCGAGGATCCGCGCGGTGGACTTCCACCCCGACGGCAAGCTGCTGCTGATCGCTGGCGACCGCAACAACGCGTGGATCGTCGATACGGTTCGGGGCGGAGATCCAAGAGAGATCGGGTTCTTCAACTCCTTCGAGAAGAAGGTCCTCAAGGACGAAGTCAGCTATCCGAGCCGGATCCGGGCGGCCCGCTTCAGTCCCGATGGCGAGCACTTCGTTCTCGCGGGTCGGTTTGGTCGGGTAACGCTCTACAGCATCCACGGCGACGTGCCTCCCGTGGAACTCCACGAGCATCGCGCCGATGGAGTGGCTAGCGACATGAACGCCTTCGATGCTCGCTTCGATCCCACCGGTCGCTTCGTGTTGTCCTGTGGAGCGGATTGGCTTGTTCAGGTACACGACGTCAAGAGCAAGAAGCGGCTCGGCTACACGAGGATCGCGGACTGGCCACTCTCACTGGCCATCGACCAGGGCGGAACTCGGGTCGCGGTCGCGAGCGGCAACCGGAGTGTGTCGATCTGGAGTCTGGGAAGCCTCCCGCTGCCTGTCGAACTCATCGGCCACAATTGGCTGGGCATCCGCCAGGTCCTCACCACGGCCGGTGGGCGCTACGCGTTCTCGGTCGGCGGAAGAAGCGTGTGCAAGTTCGATCTCGACAGCGGAAGGCTCCTGTTCGCGATTCGAGACCTGCTGCGGGAGCCGCAGTGCATCGCGTTGAGGAAAGGTGAGCAGGAGCTGGCCATCGGCTACATGAGTGGCCACTTGGAGATTGTCGACGCCATCACCGGAGACCCGATTTCCAAGGCTCCCTATCGCGCACCGAGGGAAAGGGTCTGGAGTGAACTGCGTCACGCACCGACCGGCTTCTACGCCCTCTGCTACAGCCCCGATGGCAAGTGGCTCGTGGGCGGCTTGGGGACGACTCAGCCACAAAGAGACCTCAGGCGCGAGGTCCCGGTGCTGGTGCTGGAGGCAGATTCGGAGAAGCTGACGCCTGTGGCCACCCTCTCCGGTCACCTCGGAAGCGTCGAGCGGCTCTACTTCAGCGGGGACGGGTCGCGGCTCGTATCTGCCTGCCAGGGCGGAAAGTTGATCTTCTGGGACACTGCCTCGCCGGTGCCAGCGGGGTGGAGGGCGATCCCAGGCCTGAACCAGGACCGTGGTTCGCAGGACGTGATGTTCAAGTTTGCCGCAGATGCCAACGGCTACCTCTATCGACCTGGCGGGGAGATGCTCACGCCCTTCGACATCCGTAGTGGCGAAGAGCTCGAGCCCATCCCTTGGAGCCTGGCCACCTTCGGATCCGGGTGGGGGTTCGTGCAGGACCTCGAGTTCCTTCCGAAGGGCAAGGAGCTGCTCGTGGCCACGACGAATGGCCTGGCCGTCTGGGACGTGCCACCACAGAACCCGCTGCTAACGCTGCCGGTCTACCACCGCATCGAGAGCGCGAGATCCGTTGCCCACTACGTCGGAGCGGCTGGCCGTGAAGGCATCCTCGCCGGCGGAGGGACCGGATCACTCTATTTCGACGAGCTCGAACCAAGGCCCGAGCTGTTTCGCCAGCGCCAGATCGAGTGGTCGGCAGGCCAGCTCGTACAGCGCAAGCTGGCAGTGGCGTCGGTCGCACAGGCGCGAGCTGCGATCCAGAACACAACGGGAGTTCCACGAGAAGTACGCGATGCAGCGTTGCGGATCCTCGACGTGACCAGCGAAGACCCTGGCTGGTTCATCCGCGGAGGCTTCTTCATGACCCTCCTCGAACCCGGGCACGACAAGGCTGTGTACCGAACCGCAAGGGACGCCGTGCATGAGTTGGGCAAGCCCAACGACCGAACGGCGTCGCTGGCCTGGGTGTACCCGATGATGCTCGGTCTGGCGGACTACCGGCTCGGCAACGACGCGGCTGCCATCGAGAACCTGAGCCTCGCGGCCACGTTCGAGAAGGACCCCTACCCTGACGTGGCTCAGCCCGCCGCAGTCGCGGACTTCCAGAGCTTCGCGTGGAACTTCCTGGCCATGGCGCAGTACCGGGCAGGTGACAAGGAGGCCGCCCAGGAGAGCCGGAAACGCGCGGTGTCCGCAGGGATCGGGGGCATGTTCGACCAGCAGGCCGAGGCTCAAGTGCCGGCGGTCCTCAAGAAGAAGTAGGGCCGAAAACCTGGCGAAAGGGGTGTCAGGTCCATCCGAGGTCGGGACTGAACCCAGGGTAGGCACACCCGCCCAACCCAACCCTCGGAGAGAACGACATGAACAACCCGATGCCCACCCTGTCAAGATTCGCCGTCGCCGTGGCAATGATGGCTTCCGCCCTCGCCGCCCAGACCCGCGCCGACCACCTCGTGGCCTTCGTCAGATCCACGGCACAGACCGGCAACTACATCGGCCAGCAGAACCTGGTCGGTGGTTGCAAGGCCACCACGAAGCTCGCCCCCACGCTCAACTGGAAGCCGACGTCCGGTCAGTTCTCGGGTGGCGCCGCCTACGATCCGACCACCGACTCCATCTGGGTGAGCGACGGGCTCAAGATCCGCAACCAGACCCTTTCCGGCAAGGTGCTCTGTGAGTTCAACGCGACCCTGTCCAGCACACCCTGGGGGAATAGGTATGTCCAGGGCCTCGCCTTCAAGCGGTCCACGCGCCAGCTGATCCAGCTCGAGCTGGCTGGGGGGGGGATGATCTGCTCAGCGCTCGTTCGCACCTACGACACGACGAAATGCCCCGCCGTGGCACAGCAGCCGACGTGCAAGCCTTTCTTCGTCTCCGGCTTCCTCGGCGGCATCGCCTACGACGAGACGCGGGACTTCCTCTACATCAGTTGCTCCTCGGCGGGCTTTGGAGGGTGGGCCATTGACCTTGGTTCCTTGCAAAACCATGGGGAGCCTCCCCCAAAGCTCGTGACTCACGGGATCATGGTGTCCCGGCTGGCAACACCCTGCACGCAGCTGAAGTGGATTCCCGTTGAAGGGGGCTCCGAGCCTTGGGGCATGATCAGCGGCCTCGGCTACAGCGAGTCCAGCAGGAAGCTGTTTGTCACCTTCAGTGTGAACAGCAAGGGCAGCGAGACGCTGGACCTCCTGATGACCGCGCCGGACCAGGGGATCGTCACCCGGGGCAAGTGCTGCTCCGCTGGCCTGCCCAACACGGACACCTTCCAGGGCCTGGCGGTGCTGCCGGGCTACGACCGGCAGGTCGTGGGCACAAGCTGTGTGGCGGTCCCTTGCGGCGCGTGCAACCGCATGAAGCTGGACTTGAACGGCGTGCCGATCCTCGGCAACCGCAGCTTCGGCTTCGCCATCACGAACGCACCATCCGGCGCCCATGGCTTCTGCTACGTGTCACCTGGCACCTGCGCGCCGAAGCCCCTCGACATCGGCCTCTGCGGGCAGGTCTACCTGCCCACCGGGAGTGGCATGCCGCTGATGTTGGCGGGAATCGCGCTCAGGGGAACCACGGCGTGCGACGGATCGGGCACCCTGAGGACCCCGCTGCCGGCGCTGGACGCGCTGCGCAACATGACGCTCTGCTCGCAGTGGCTGATCCTCTGCAGTGCATCCGGATCTGGGCTCACGAACGCGGTGCAGTTCACGATCGGCGACTAGAAGACTACCGATAGCACCCTATCCGCCGACGGTGCGAGCCTTCCAGTAGCCTGGCCTCCTGTGGCCGTGGGCAACGGCGACGATCCAGACCTGGCCACCGAACTCACGGTAGATCAGCAGATAGGGGAAGCGGCGAAGCAGGAGCTGCGATGCACGTCGTCGTATGCGGGCCAGCGGCTTGGAGCCTCGGCAATCCGCTCCAAGGCGCCTGAGACCTCCCTCTCGAATCGATCCGCGACTTGCGCACTGCGCACAGCGTACCAAGCGTATGCTTCGCCGTACTCCTCGGACGCCTCCGGATGGAAGACGATCTCAGCGTCGGTCACGCGCCTTCCGGGCTGCCGCGTCCTTCACTGCGGACCAGGGCAGCGGCTTGACCAGACCCTGCTCGATTTCCCGCGTGCGCCTCTCGATCTCTTCCGCCCATGCATCGGCTGCACCGGCATCCGGCTCACCGTCCAAGGTGGCCAGGAGGCGCTCCGCGAGGCGGATCCGGTCCGCCTCCGACAACCGGATGGCGTC
>QJVU01000490.1 GCA_003235605.1 Planctomycetota bacterium
TGGTTGTACACCCGATTTCATCGCTCAATTCCGCCGCGACGAGACCGGGGACATCGGCGAAACACGCGTGTTCGCGATCGCTGCAAGGCTCCACTTCCTGGAGGATCTGGCAACCCGCAAGCAGGCGATCCTGGAGCAGGCCGAAGCCAAGGGCGAGGTCACCGATCAGCTGCGCAACACGCTCGAACACTGTTTCGACCAGGACTTGCTGGACGACATCTACCAGAGTTTTCGACCGAAGCGTCGAACTCCCGGCGTGCAGGCAGCAGAGAAGGGCCTCGACGTCCTTGCAAGGCAGATCCTCTCGGGAGAACTTGGCGACACCCTGCTGCCCGAGGCTGCGGACAGCTTCATCTCGATCCCGAACGACCTGCCCACACGGGAAGCCGTGCTGGAGGGTGTGCTGCACTTCATCGCCGAGGAGTGCGCCCAGAGCGTCGAGCTTCGCAGCCGGATCCGACAGGAACTTTGGAGCGGCATCCTCAAGACCACGGTGAAGAACCCCCAGGCCCGCGGGGCCCAGCGCTACAAGGAGTTCTTCGACTTCGAACGCCCCGTCCGGCGGATCCCTGCCGGGCAGATGCTGAGCCTGCGCCATGCCGAACGGGAAGGCATCATCGAGGTGAGCCTGGACCTGCCCAAGGGCAAGGCAGAGCAGATCCTGCGCGAGCACATCGGGCGCGTGGAGGATGACCCCCGCGACCCCGCACTCCGGGACTTTCTGGTCCTGCTCTGCCACTACACCTGGGTGGAGCTGATGCAGCCGGCCTGTGCCACGGATGTGCGGCACCGGATCAAGGAGCGAGCCGACCTGGAGACGGTCCGCACCCTCGCGCGCAACCTCCGATCGCAACTCATGGCGCCACCCCTGGGCCCAAAGAAGGCGCTCGGCCTGAGGGCCTCTCGGAAAACGGTCTGGGTGGCCGTCCTGGCGGAGGACGCCAGCCTCCTGGAACACCACACCCTGGCGGTGGAGGCGGCGGAGGGCCGCACCGCCGCCGTTGAACAGATCCTCCAGCTGATCAACACCCATCAGCCTGCGGCCATGGCCATTCCCCACGGCCGCCACCAGGAGGTCACCAACGAATTCCTACAAGAGGTGCTGCCCAAGATCGGCGACCACCCCTTGATCGTCGTCGCGGTGGACGAGGCGGCCTCCGCCATCCATGCCACCAGCGCCACCGGGCGCAAGGAGCTGCCGAGCCTGGAAGTGGGGATCCGCACCGCTGTGAGCCTCGCGCGGCGTCTTCAAGACCCGATGCACGAACTGCTGGGCCTGGACCCAAAGGCGCTGGGCCTGGGGCAGGCCCTCGACGAGGTGCATCAGGGGATCCTGTCCCGCCACCTCGACGAAGCCATCTCCTCCTGCGTGGCCAAGGTGGGCATGGACGTGAACACCGCCAGTGCCAGTCATCTGTCGCGTATTCCTGGCCTCGGCCGCGAGCTGGCGCGAAGGATCGTGGAGCACCGCAACAAGGTCGGCAGGTTCTCGAGCCTGGCGCAGCTGCAGCGAGACGTCGAGATTCCGCAGCACGACTTCCTGCAGATCGCCGGTTTCCTGAGGATCTACAGCGGTGAACAGCCCCTGGATGCCACCGGGGTGCACCCCGAGCAATACGACCTGGTGGACCGGATCGCGGCAACCTTGGGTGTGCCTACAACCGAGCTGTTCGGCCGCAACTTGCGCTCGGTCAGGATCGACGACTTCACCGACAGGGACACTGGCCCCATCGTAGTCCGCGACGTTCTCGGCACGCTGTCCCGGTTCGGCGTGGACCCCCGGGGCACGCTCACCGACGTCCGCAACCCCGGGGTCCGCTCGGTCCAGGATCTGCGTCCCGACATGGAGGTGCGGGGCCGTGTCACCAACCTCACCGATTTTGGCGCATTCGTGGACCTGGGGATCGGGCAGGACGGCTTGGTGCATGTCTCCCAGATTCCGGCCCAGCGCCTGCGAGACCCCCGGCGCATGCTGGCCGTAGGCGAGGTCATCACGGCCTACGTTCTGCAGGTAGACAACGAGGGCAGACGCATCAGCCTGACGATGCATAGGCCGCGCCATCTCGTGGAGGGACGCCAACCCACCATCGGGGAGCGTCTGCAACGCGGTCGCGGGCGCCGTCGCGGCCAGGAAGTTGTCACGCAAAGTCGTGCGGCGCGGGCGCCGGAGAGCCGCCGGGGCGAACGCCGGGGACAGCGGCCCCGCAGGCCGCAGGAACGGGTGGAGGCAGGAGCCAGGAGCCGGCCGCGGGGGGAGCGGCCCGAGAGGGACCGTCCGCACCGGCAGGACCACCGTGACCGTGGCGGGCCGCGGCCTCGCCCCCGAGACTGGCACCGGGACCGGGACCCACGCGTGATCACCGTTGAGAGCACCATGAAGCTCGAGGAGAGCAAGGGTCACAAGGGCGAGTTGCGGTCGCTCTCCAGCCTGCGCGGCCTGCTGGCGAAGCAAGAAGAGAGCGGCTCTTCCGAGGCTGCAGCCGCCTCCGAGGCCCCTTTCCGGGCCGCTGGGGACAGCACTGCCGACGCCAACCCTGAAGCAGGTCCTGCGACCACCCCGGAAGAACGGTCCGTTCCCGGGGAGGAGGGCCAGGCCAACAGCGGCGGCGGGTAGGTCTGCCGGGTGGAGTCGGGCGGGGAACGGGTGTTCGTGGTGCGACGCGAGGAGTTCTTTGGCGGGCGGTGGCCGCAGGGCTTTCTGCCCCTTGGGCCCATCGCGGGGAGAGAACTGGTGCGCGAGATCGAGGCGCGGGCCTTTCTGGTGCAACGGGCCCTTGCGGAGTCCAACCCGGACTGGCAACAGCCCATCCCCTACTGCCTCCTGACATCGGGCAGCGCCGTGTTCTGCGTGCGGCGGCGCAGCCGCGGCACCGAAAAACGTCTCCACGGTCTCTACTCCGTGGGCCTGGGGGGCCATGTCGGACCCTCCGACCGCGCCGTCGCGGCGCCGGATGGGCTGATGCAAGCCTGCCTGAAAAGGGAGCTTAGGGAAGAACTAGTGTTGCCCGCCGGCACTTCTTCCCAGGCCCGCCTCGTCGGCTTGGTAAAGGACGACTCCAACGCGGTGGGACAGGTCCACGTCGGCCTGGTCTACCGCCTGGAGCTGGCTTCGGCGGTCGCAGCAAAAGCGGCGGTCCGTGAAACTTCGAAGCTTCACGGGGCTTTTACGCCGCTTGTGGAACTCCACAAGCTATGGGAAGATCCCCCGCGCTTCGAGACCTGGTCCCAGCTTGTCTTGAAGGGCCTTGGTCTTGCCCCGGAGCGACCAGGGAGATGCGTTGACCCCATGCACTGAGGAGTAGCGAAAAGTGAGGAGCAGTATGACGGCGGAGAGGACTCTAAAACCAAGCAGGGAGCAGGTCTACGACCTGCTCATGAACGCCCGGCAGGCCGATTGGGTGGAGCTGCGTCTGGAGGATGGCCGCTGCGTTTCCGGCGCCATCATCTTCAACGAGTTCAAGGGTACCGGGCGCCTGATCAACGTGGAGCAGGAGATCAGCTTCGACTTCAACGTGGATCAGGTGGTGAACGTCAAGTTGTGACGTTGTCGGGTCGCCCAGACCCTCGCCAGGGGAGCGCCGCCGCCCGCGGAGCTCCCCTGGTTGCGTGTACAAAGACGCCGCCGGGGCCCATGGCCCCGGCGGTGTTGGGAACCCCCGCACCGGGTCAAAGCTGACGTTGAGGACGACCTACCTTGAAGCCCGCCCAGATCGGCGGGCCTGGCGACCAAGGGCTCCGCGGACGACCCAGGTTGCCTGGCCCAAGCCGCCCTTGTTGTCGGTCCCTCCCAATTGCATGACCGCCCAACATGGCCCCCTATATATTGAGGTAGTAAGGGCTGGGCAAGGGAGATTCCCTAAAACCTAGCTGGCCCGGGGCAAGAGCACCTGAAACCTCGAGCCGTTCCCGGGTCGGCTCTCCACCGCGATGCGCCCCTGGTGCTTCTCCACAATGCCGTGGCTGATTGCCAGCCCCAGACCCGTGCCCCGGTCCACGTCCTTGGTGGTGAAGAACGGATCGAAGATCTTGGTTCGGTTCGCCTCCGGGATGCCAACTCCCTGGTCCTCGACGCTGACGCAGGCCTGGCCATCCGACTCGCCGGTGCCGATCACTACGCGATCTCCGGGGCGCGAGGCGTCGCGGGCGTTGATCAGGATGTTGACCAGCACCTGCAGGAGATGGTTGGCGGAGCCCTTGACCATGACCGGGGCCGAAGCCAGCCGGGCTTCAAGGCTCACCTGGGCATCCTGGAACGGCACGCGCACCAACTCCAGGCCTTCGCGCACCAACGCGTTGAGGTCGATGAGCTTGAGCGCGAAGGGGGTCTCCTTGGAGAACGTCAAGAGCCCCTCGGTGATGGCCGCGACCCGCTTGGTGTGCTTCTCGATCGTGTCGAGTTCAGCCAGCAGTGCTTCGCGTGCCTCGCCGTCCTCGATGCGATAGCGGAGAATCTGCGCCTTGTTGCGGATCACCCCGACCGGGTTGTTGATCTCGTGGGCAACCCCAGCCGCGAGGGTGCCGATCGAAGCCAGCTTCTCGCTCTGTCCAAGCTGTTGGTTGAGCCTGCCCAGCTCTTCGTCTCGCTCGCGCAACCGATGGAGCACGGTCGAGAACAGGTAGACCGAGAACCCGAGCGTGAGGCCGAAGGCGAGGAGCCACACGAACAGGTCCAGCCCCTGCATCTGTTGCAAGTCCATCAGCTGCAGCCCGGTAGTCGCCGGGATCAGGACACCTTCCAGCTCGACAAGGCCGAGGCCTGTCACCAGGACCAGCGACAGCGCTGCAACGCAGAGCCCTGCTCTGACCGAGTGCAGTTGTGCCGCCAGCAGGGTATGGAACAAGAAAAACAGCACGAAGGGGTTGGCGACCCCGCCACTGAAGTGCAGCAGCGCCGACAACACCAAGAGGTCCAGTCCGATCTGCAGACCCACGTGGTGGCGCAGCGAAGCAAGCCGGAGCTCGGCACGCACACCTAGCCACCATGCGTAACAGAGGTTCAGCAGGACCGTGACTCCCGCCAGGAAATAGAGAGGCGCTGGGTTCGGCAGGATCTTCATCGCCTGACCAGCAAAGGTGAACACCAACATCCCCACCACCGCCCCGGCTCGGAGGCGGTTGAACCATCGGACCTGGGCCAGCATGTGCCGGGCGCGGGGCGAAAGCGACGAAGAAGCGTGGCTCGACAGGGCGTTCATTCCCGGGGACGGGAGTCGTACTCCCGACGCCAGTAGACCAGGAGGGCGAGCCCCAGTGTAATCACGGTCACCTTTAGAACTGCCAGGAGGGGGTTCGGCAGCAGCTCCAAGGGCACTTGGTAGTCGCGCAGATCACCCACCAGGTAGGTGTGCAGTGGCCTCTTGGGCTGCAGCTCCATGAAGATCCACCGTCGCATGGGCTCCCAGACGGTGGCGCTCCGGACCCCGGCCATGGGCGGGGTCCTGGACACCATTTGCTCCCAGCCGAACCAGAAAAGCACGGAGATCACCAGCGGGCGCTTCAAGGACGCGGCGAAGAGACAGCCAATGGCGGCATACCCGATCGTCATGACCAGGCCGGCAAAAACGAAGGTCCACCACCATCCGAGATCCGGAACCCGCCCCCGCAGCCAGTCGCGGCCGGGCAGCGTGATGACGAGGTAGAGCGTCGTGACCCCGATCAGCACCAGGGTCCATCCGAGGACCACCGTTGCCAGCCACTTGCCCAACAACACCGAGGTCCGGTGGATGGGCCGCACGAACAAGTAGGTGGCCGTGCGATCCTCGAGGTCCCCCTGCACGATCTGGGTTGCAAAGAACAACGTGGCCAGAGGCACCACCAGGGTGAGGCCGGCGGTCGCGCAGGCCATTCCGAAGACCTGGTCTCCCGGAGCCCGGTCGGCGTGCGGAGGGATGAACAGGAACGCCAGTGAGCCCACCGCAACCACGATGACAAACAGCCACAGCATCTTGGACCTGAGCTGGAGCAGCAGGGTTTGCCGGGCAACCTCGAGAAAGGCAAGCATGGTTGATGAGGACATCAAGTATCAGGACACCAGATAGCCGAACACGGAGTCGAGGCTGTCGTCCCGGGGTACGATCTCCTGGATCAGACCGTCGGCACCGAGTCGTGTGATTTCCTCGTGAAACCCCTGCGCGGCCGAGGTCTCGACCTGCACCCCGTCGGTGTGCAC
>QJVU01000181.1 GCA_003235605.1 Planctomycetota bacterium
ACCGGCGTGGCCTGCTCGGCCGGCGCGACCTGCTCAGCCTGCCCGCCCTTGCCAGCCTGGTCTTCGATCTCGCCGGCCAGCCCTTCGGCCGCGTCCTCACAGGACAGCTCGCGACCCAGGGACCGCAGCATCTCCGCGGATTCCTGCACCGTGCGGGGCATGCTCTCGTGCACGGAGAACCTCTGGCGGAGCCAGGCAATGTCCTCTGCCCGGTTCTCTTCCGTGTTCACGAGCACCAGGTCCGGGGATAGCTCGGCGATCCGAGCCCGCCTGGGGTTCTTGGTTCCCCCCACCCTGGGCAGGTTGCGAACCGCCTCTGCGGGCTCCTCGCAGTACCGGGTGACCCCGACTACCCAGTCCCCCCGCCCCAGGTCGAACATCGTCCTGGTCAGGCTCGGCACCAGGCTCACCACGCGTCTCGTGCTCATGGTTGCCGGCAGCGGGCAAGGACACAGCGCACGGACACCGGTCTTGTCGGTGTCTGAACGGAGGCACAGGGGGTGGGGCACTCCCTGCCCCCAAGGCGGCTCTCCAGCAGGCCGGCCAGGATCGGATGGCAGATCCGCGCCTGGCACGGCCCCATGCCGGCGCGCGTGACCATCTTCATCGAGCGGATGTCGGCGCCACACAGGGCCGCCGCCCGGCGCACCTGCCCCAGGGTGACGTCCTCACAGCGGCAGACGACGGTCTCCTCACCTGCCAGGTCATAGAGCCCTGGCAGCACCGGAAAGGCCTGGAGCAGTGCCTCGGCGCGGCGGCGTTCCCGACCCCGCCGGCGGCGTGCCCGGGCAAGCTCCCTCTCCACCGGCCTGCCCAGCCGACGGGCGATCGCCAGGCCAGCAAGCTCGCCTTCCGCCAGTGCCACCTCGGCCCCGCCGATACCACAGATCTCCCCCGCCACCCAGATCCCTGGCACGGTGGTCTCGAGGTCGGCGTCATGCCGCGGCACCCAGCAGCCGCCCTCCGCGTGGTAGCGCATCTCACAGCCTGCGCACGCCGCCAGTTCTGTCGCAGGCAACAGCCCGAAGCCGACACAGAGGAGGTCTGCCTGAACTTCGCGCTCCGTGCCACCCAGTGGGCGGCCGCTGGCGTCCACGCCACCAACGACGACATGCTCGAGGCGCTTGTCTCCGTGGGCGGCGAACACCGCCATGCTGGTGCGCATGCGCACCCGGTGCCGGAGGAGCAGGCGAGCGTAGTGCGTGGCCTCGCGCCGGCGGGAGCGGTGACCTGCGACGCCGCGAAGTGCACGCAGGAGACGCGAGAAACGGTTCGCCTCCAAGAGCGCCCGGATCTTCACGCCAGCGCTGAGGAGCGCTGTCGCCGTGGGCAGCAAGAGCGGTCCGGTCCCGGCGACTACCGCCTGGCTTCCGGGCTTCACCATGTTGCCCCGAACGAGCACCTGGGCCGCGCCGGCAGTGATGACGCCGGGGAGGGTCCAGCCGGGAAAAGGCAGCGAGCGGTCCATGGCCCCTGTCGCCAGCAGCAGGTGGTCGGCCTGAACCCTGGAGGCGCAACCCCCGGCCTCGAGCCAGAGCTGTCCGGGCCGCGCATCGAAGACCGTGACTCCGCATTGGACCCGGGCAGAGGACACGTCCACGTCCGCCAGCAGGGCTTTTCCCTGTTCGTGGCTGGGGGGGACATGGTCGTGACGCACGCTGCCGTGAAACTCACGCGGCGGCTGCCGGAAGATCTGGCCACCCGGTCTCTGCCCTTCGTCCAAGATCAGCACGTCGACGCCATGATGGCCAAGGACCCGGGCAGCGCCCATTCCCGCGGGACCAGCGCCGACGATCGCAACCTCGGCATGCAGGCTCTCAGCCATCGCCCGTCCTATGCCTCCGCCGACGGCCCCCAGCGCTCGAGCTTCATGCCGTCCTCGACCTGGAGAAGGCAGCTGCGTACCACACTCCCCCTGTGAACCAACAGACACTCGTAGCATGCGCCCATGGCGCAGTAGATGGCCCTCGGCATGGAGAGCCTCAGGGAGCGGCGAATCTGCCAGCGGTCCGCTGCAACCAGCGCAGCTGCCACGGTCTCGCCCTCGAAAGCAACGATCTGCTCGCCGTCGAGGGTGAAGTGCACCTGTCGGCCACGTCGCACACCCGGGAGGCGGCGGTCATCCATGGGCAGCCTCGCGTTGGGTAAAGCGCCCAGGGCTGAACGGTGAGAGATCCACGTCTGGCTCCTGGCCTAGCACGCTCTGGGTGATGAGCTCGCCGGTGACGAGGGACAGGGTGATACCCAGGCCCTCGTGACCGCTCGCCATGAACAGGTTCGGCACGTCGCGGACCGGGCCGAGGATGGGCAGCCTGTCCGGGGTGTAGGGTCTCAGCCCGGCCCAGGTGCGCACGACCGTCAGATCAGCCACCGCCGGCACGAAGCGGCAGGCACGAGTCAGGGACTCGTGCAGCAGGCGCAGGTTGACCTTGCGTCGGAAGCCATCGAACTGGCGTGTGGACCCTATCAGGAAGGTGCCGTTGCTCTGGGGTTGGATGTTCATTGCCCAGGCACCCGGATCTGCGTCGCCGCTTGTGGGATCGATGGTCTTGGCCGTGACGGTCCTGAGGTATCCCACCTCCAGGATCTGGCGGCTCACGGGTTCCTGGCGGGGAAGGGTGATGGCGAGATCCCCACGCCGGGGGTGGATGGGTGCCGGCGACAGGCCCGCCCACCTGGTGATCTCCGGCGCCCAGACACCAGCGGCGTTCACCACTGCGCCCGTCTCGATCTCGTCGCCGGGCGTTCGGACTGCCTCCACCGCGTGGGTCGGGCCCAGGCGAAGACCAAGGACCGGCGTCCAGGGCCGCACGTCCGCACCCTGGCGAGTGGCCGCGGCCAACATGGCGGCGGCGGCAGTCATGGGGAAGGTGATCGCATCCTCGGGGTAGTGGAACCCGCCCACCAGGTCCGGAGCCAGGTTCGGCTCCAGCTCGCGGAGCTCCTTGGGATCGAGACGTCGGCCCTGTTCGCCATGAACCCGCATTCCCTGATGGAGGTCGTCGAGGAGGGGCAGGTCCTCCGGTGTGTCCCCGACCCAAAGCGCCCCGGTGTGGCGGAAATCGAAACCGCCCAGCTCGCGGGACAACGCGTGCCACAGCTGCACGCTGCGGTAGGTGAGCTCGTACATGAAGGGCGGGCCTGGCACGACCATGAGGTGCCCCATGGAGCAGCCGCTGGTGCCGCTGGCAATACCCCGGCGCTCGAGCAGGGTGACCTTCAGACCGGCGCGGCTGAGGAAGTAGACGCAGGCACAGCCGACGATGCCACCGCCGATCACAACCACGTCAGGTCGTTGCATTGGCGCGTCTCAGAACACCTCAGGACACCTGTTCCACGATCCGCGGCTGGTCGACGGTCATGGTCCTGCCACGTTCGTCCACCCAGAGCTCCTCGAGTTTGTCGACCTGGCCGGATCTGCAAGTGATCCTCACGAAGTGCGCTAGCTTGCTGCCGTTCTCGTTGCGCAAGCGTGGTACGACGGCGGCGTTGACATAGAGTGTACCGTCACGACGCAGGAAGCGGCTGCGGAGCGCGCCCCTCGGGTAGAGCAGCCGGTGATGCATGTGGCCGGCCACCACGCAGGGAACGCGGTAGCCGAGATCCTTGATCTCCGCGATCGCCAGCTCCAGGTCCCGGTCTCCCCAGTCTCCACGCGGTGTCTTGGACTTCCCGAAGTCCTTGCCCCAGATGTCGTGTGACTCGTCGGAGAGACCGGTGGGGCCGTTGTGGGCGAGGACCATGATGTCACGGTGCTGGGCACGACGCGCAGCATCGACGATGCGCGCGGCAGATTCCTTGTGGCTGGTGACCCCGTAGAGCTCCTTGTAGACCTGGGCGCTGCGGAGGTCCGCGCCGCCCCACGAGAACGGTCGGGCGCCGACGATCGAAAAACCGGCCTCAGGCCACTCGCGCAAGCCGTAGGCAAGGTGGTCGGATCCCATCAAGTCGAGGCTCGTACGCAGCGTCTTGGTCACGCGCTTTTCGCTGAAGCTGCGCCACGCGTCGTGGTTTCCGAAGATGACGGCCTTGGGGACTGGCACCTCCGCAACGGCGCGCACCATTTGTAGATCCTCGTCGCCGAGATCGCCGACAAACAGGGCTAGATCCTGGTCACCGCGTTCGAGGTACAGGGCGTCTTCGGACCGCCAGCTGCGGTGGATATCGCCAACCACGAGGACGTGCGGACCCATGATACACAGCGCAGCATAGCTACTTGGCCTTGCCGAGCAGTCCGTTCTTGACCAACTTCTCCCGGTACGTCGTGCGTGGCACGCCGAACAGTTCCGCACCCTTGGTCAGGTTTCCTTCCGCCATGCGCAGGGTCTGCATCAGTGCCTCACGCTCCTGCGCCTCCAGGCGCTCCTTGAAGGTGCGCTCGCCGGAATGGTTGTCCTGGTCAGCAAGTGCCGCCTCGCCCCCTGTTGCGGTCTCCTGCGCCACGGGCGCTTCGAGGTGCCGAACGAGGATCGGTCCGCCAGCAGCACGGAGGGCCGCCGCCTTGATGCCATGACGGAGCTCGCGGATGTTGCCGCGCCACGGCAGCCGGTGGAGGTGGTCCAGAGTCTCGGCAGCAAGCTCCGGCGGCTGGCCGTACCCCAGCTCGTCGGCGGCCTCGATCAGGAACCGGTTCGCCAGCATCAGGATGTCCTCGAGGCGTTCCCGAAGCGGCGGCAGCACGATCTCCAGCTCACGAAGGCGATAGTAGAGGTCCTCTCGGAAGCGCCCCTGCCGGGTTGCGAGGTCCAGGTCCTGGTTGGTGGCTGCGAGGATTCGCACATCCACTTCGATCTGCCGTTGCGAGCCCACAGGGCTGACGATCCGGTCCTGCAGAACCCGCAGGATCTTCGCCTGCAGGTCCGGCGCCATGTCGCCGATCTCGTCCAGGAACAGGGTGCCGCCGCTCGCTGCCTCGAAGTGCCCGCGACGCGCCTGGGTTGCGCCCGTGAAAGCGCCTTTCTCGTGCCCGAACAGAATGCTCTCCATGAGCTGTTCGGGAATTGCGGCGCAGTTGACAGCAATGAAAGGACCCTTCTTGCGCCTGGAGAGGTCGTGCAGCGCACGAGCAATGACCTCCTTGCCCGTGCCGGTCTCGCCTCGGATCAGGACAGTGTAGTCCGCCGGCGCATAGAGCTTGACCCGCTCCACCATGTCTGCGCAGGCGACGCTCGAGGTCTGCAGCGCCGGATGGATGGCCGCGTCCATCGCTGGCTCGGCACGCACCAGGGTGCTGACCAAGTCCCGGTTGCCCAGCGCAGACGCCAGCAGCCGGCCTATGAACACCACCCGCTGCAAGTCGGCGGCGGTGAGGGTCGCCCCCTCCCGGACACAGTCCGCATAGAGGACACCGAGGTTCTTGCCCAGAGCGCGCAGCGGCAGGGCGATGCTGGAGCTGATGCCCTCGCGCCGGACGCTGTGTAGCTGGGATGCCACGGGGTCGGCGCTCGCCATCGGCACGTGCACCACCTGACGCGTGTCCTTGACGCGCTTGAGGATGGACTGGCTGACTCTGAACGAGCCCTTCTCGCCGCTTCTGGCAAGGAAGAAGGAGCTCCGCTCCAGTGCCGAGAACTCCTCCTCCAGCTGCACCATGACGCGGTCCACTCCCGTGGAGGTGAGGATGCCTTCCAGCACCGTGTGGATCATGCGCTCCGGCTCGGCAACGCTCTCCAGGTGGTCGGCGATCTCCATGAAGGTCTGGTACCAGCCGCCGACCTGGGTGCCCACCGCGGCATCCGCTGCTCCCAGAACGGCCGGATCCAGGGTCTCGCCACCACCCTGCTCCCGCTGCGCCAGGTGCACCTTCAACATCGCCGGCCCCAGGTTGACGACATCCCCGTCCAGGAAGCTCTCGAAGCGGGTGCCCACGTTCCCGGTCACACTGCGGACCGGAAACGGGAGCCCTGGCTCGGCCCGGATCTCCAGGGTGCCGCCCTCCGTCGTCCTCACTTCCAGTACCCTGCCGAGACAGTTTGGAAGATCTAACTCAATGTCACAATTTGACTTATGAGTTCCTATCCAGAACTGACCGCGCTCCAGGGATACCTCTCGGTAGCCGGATCGATCGGTGACCTCCAGATGGAACAGCATGGGGAACGGGGGCGAGCCTGTGTCGGTTTCTCGCCGCTTCTACCCCCGAGACCT
>QJVU01000521.1 GCA_003235605.1 Planctomycetota bacterium
ATCGATGCGAGAGAGCTCGGCGGCCAGTGCGTCCCGGCGGCTCCTGGTTTTCTCCGCGTCGCTGCGGAGCTGAAGGACCTCCTCACCGTTAACCAGCCGCTGCACGTCGGTCACCAGACCCGAGGCCCGCTGCAAGCTGTCACGCAGGAACGCGACAAGGTAGTCCGCGCTGGCCAGGTAGTCGTTGAGCTCGTCGCGGAAGCGGATGTAGCTCGGGGGGAGCTTGTCATCGCTGTGCCGCTGTAGGACGCCGGAGGCGGCGCTCAACAGATCGATGGGGTAGACGCGCAGACGCCCTTCCTCTTCCGCGTGCTTCAGCGGGGCGCTCATGGCCAGATTCTCGAAGGCCTGGATGATGCGCTCCGGATTGCGCTGCTCGAGGCTGGGCACGGGGCGACCGTCGGGCCCCAGGTCGCGCTTGTTGGTGTCGATGTTGACCACCAGGAAGATGCGGCTGAACAACTCCAGCAACTGGTGGAACTCGGCGAACACCTGCTCCAGGAACAGCGTGTCGCTGCGGACCACGAAGATCGCGCAGGCCGCGGAATTGCGGAAATCCCGGGTCATGCGGTCATAGCCGAAGCGCATGCGGGTGTAGAGACCCGGCGTGTCCACCAGCACGGCGCCGCTTTCCTCGAGCTTCGGGGCCGGCACCTCCACGTCCACCTGCCGGATGGCGTTGGGGAAGTGCTCCTGCGGCTCGAACTGTTCGCCGGAGTCCTCGGCCTGGCGCATCACCCTTGCCAGCTCGGCGTGGGCCTCGCCAATGTGGCGCCGCAGGCTCCCGGGGTCCTTCAGGACCTCGTCGGCACCTGCGTAGCGGTGGACAACGTAGCGCCGGGCGCTGCCGTGGCCGACGAACACCAGGCAGGGATAGGCCGGCAGGCTGCTGACCTCGCTGACGTAGGCGCCGGCGATGGCGTTCATCAGCGTGGACT
Source organism: Planctomycetota bacterium (assembly GCA_003235605.1). The sequence continues at coordinate 939 of QJVU01000521.1, forward strand.
TGCCGCTCTTCAGCGGGCCGAAGATCAGGACATGTGCCTGCTGGTCCCGCACCTTGTCCGCAAGTGTCACGAGGTGACGGGTCAGCTTCTCGAGGTCGCCGCGCAGTGCGGCACCCGGGATCTCGTCGTCGGCGTCGGCCAAGGCCGACAGCGTTTCCGCCAGCGGCGCGAGCAGCGGCCGCGCCGCATGGTCGAACTCCTGGCAGAACTGACGCAGCTGGGTTCGCATGATGAGGGTGGCCTTGCACCAGCGCGTGGGTGCGGAAACCTGTCGAGGGTGCGGATTGTTCTCGCGGGAAGGACTCGGAGATGCGAGCTGGCGAGGCGCATTGGAACGGGAACAGCTCCGAATCGAAACAACGGATTGACGGCCGCCGGATGGATTTCACAGTTTGTCGACAGGCACGTGATCCTCACAGACAAGGTTGACGCCGGCCCGGTGCCGCCGGAGCATGTTGCCATGATCCCCGCTGGCTGCCGCGAGGCCCGAGCCGACGCGCCCTTCCTTTTCGCGGTGCTGGTGCTGCTGCCCGTGTGCGGACCGGGGTGCGTTGCAACAGCGGCCAGATCGTCGTCCCCGCTGAGCTCTTCCTACGGCGAACCGACACCATCCTCTGGCTCTGGCAGGCCGGCGCCGCAGGATCTCCAGCTCCCTGACAAGCGGCGCGAGCCAAGGGCGAAGGGCAGCGCACCGGACTGGGACCCGCTCACGGAACCACTGCAGCGGTTCAAGGAGCGGCTGGCGGAACGGCACATCGACCTGCAGCTGGACGCGGCGCTGCTGAACCAGTGGGCCAGCGATACGGACCGCGGCAAGTCGGACCTGCTCACCCTGAGCTACGAGCTGAACGGGGACTGGCGGCTCATGGAGTCCCGGGAGTTCGGCAACGGCCACCTGGCATGGTCGGTCCAGGGCAGCGAGGGAGTGAACTACAGCATCAACCAACAGACCATGGCCGGCAACGTGGGAGCCGTGTCCCTCCAGGATCCGATGCTGCAGCCGGACCCGGTCATCGTGAACGAGGTCTACTGGCGCCATGAGTTCGAAGACGGCCGCACGATCCTGGCGCTGGGCAAGCTGGACCTGTCCTCGTTCTTCGACACCAACCGGGTGGCAAACCGGGGCTTCACGGCCTTCCTGGCCGGGGCGCTGGAGAACAACCCGTCGATCCCGTTCCCCGCGTTCGGGGGTTTCGGCGGTGTCTTGCGGACCCGCCTCGGGGAACAGGCCTTCCTCATGGTGGGGATGGCGGACTCCTCCATGAACACGCCGGTCGCGCCCTGGGAGACAGTCGACAACGACTCCTGGTACCAGGTCTTCGAGCTGGGATTGGTCCTCGAACCCGAGGATCTCGGCAAGGGCAACTATCGGCTGATTCCCTGGCACAGCCGCTTGTTCGGCAACGATGGCTGGGGGCTCGCGGTGAGCCTGGACCAGGAGTTGGGGCGTGAGTCGCTGGTGGGCTTCTTCCGCGCCGGGGTGGGTGACGACGAAATCACGCCGATCGAGACGTTCGTCTCCGGCGGCCTCGGGATCCAAGGTCTGTTCGACCGCCCCCAGGACCTGCTGGGCCTCGGGGCCAGCTGGTCGGAGCCGAGCCCGGCCGTGGGCACGCGCTCCGAGAAGATCCTGGAAGCCTTCTACCGCATCCAGCTCTCGCCCACGCTGCAGCTGAGCCCCGACATACAGGTGCTGCTCGACCCGACGAACGGCACCGAGGACACCGTGGTGCTCCTGAACGTGCGGTTGAACCTGTTGTTCTAGTTGTTCTGGCGGCGCACGATTGCCCGGCGCACAATTGCCGGCGCCAAGAACACACCTGCCGATGCAGTTCCAGATCCACGGCAACCCGGACTACGGTGAGCTGACCGTCGGCCTCGAGCCAGGCGAGAAGTTCCGCATCGAAAGCGGCGCCATGAGCAGGATGAGCTGTCACCTGGACGTGAAGAGCCGGGTTCTCGGTGGACTGCTGCCGGCGCTGGGCCGCAAGCTGTTCGGCGGTGAGTCGTTCTTCATCGGGGAGTACTCGGGGGAGAACGGCGGCTGGCTGTCCCTGTCGCCCTCCCTCCCGGGCACGGTCCTGCACCGCAAGCTGGACGGCGACACGCTCTGGCTCACCGCCGGCTCGTTCCTGGCGTGCAGCCCGGACGTGGAGTTGCGCACCAAGTTCGGCGGGCTCCGTGCGTTCTTCAGCGGCGAGGGCGCCTTCCTGATCCATGCCAGCGGCCACGGTGACCTGTTCTTCAACGCCTACGGGGCGGTGGTGGAGCGGGACGTGCAGGGATCGTTCATCGTGGATACCGGTCACGTCGTGGCCTTCGAGCCATCCCTGGACTACCGCATCCGCGGCATGGGAGGCCTGAAGCAGACGGTGTTCTCCGGGGAGGGGCTGGTGATGCGCTTCGAGGGGCAGGGAAAGCTCCTGTTGCAGACCCGCACCCTGGGGGAAACCGCCGGCTGGCTGTCACCGTTCTGTGTGGGGTGAAGCGGTAGACCCATGAACATCGACATCCAGGAGCGGGGAGCCTTTGGCTCTGCCCTGATCACCCTGCAGCCGGGGGAGTCGTTCGTCTCCGAGTCCGGCGCCATGTTCCGCGCCTCCAGCAACGTGGACATCGACGTGACCACCCGCACGCGGGGTGGCGGTGGCATCCTGAGCGGCCTGAAACGGCTGGTCGGGGGAGACACGTTCTTCCTGTCCACGTACCGGGTCACGGACGGCAGGGCGGGGGAGGTGGGAGTCGCACCTACCTTGCAGGGAGAGGTGCGTCGCGTCGACCTGGACGGGGCCATCGGCTGGGTCTGTGCCGGTGGCAGCTACCTGGCCTCGCATCCCGATCTGGAACTGGACACGCGGTTCCAGGGCCTCCGCGGTCTGCTCAGCGGCGAGTCCCTGTTCTTCATCGAGGTCAAGGGCAAGGGTCCCTTGCTGGTCAACGCCTTCGGCCGCATCACCGAGCTCTCCGTGGAGGGAGAGCTGCTCGTCGACACCGGCCACGTGGTGGCGTTCGAGGAGCGCCTCCGCTACACGGTCACCAAGGCCGGTGGCTCCTGGGTGTCGTCGTTCCTTGCCGGCGAGGGGCTGGTGCTGAACTTCAGCGGCCACGGCAGGATCCTGGTGCAGTCCCACAACCCCAAGGAGTTCGGTCGCGGCCTGGGTCGAAGACTGCCGCCCCGGGAACGCTGAGCATGGACTACCAGATCCAACACAACCCCAGCTACAGCCTGTTGGAGGTCACGCTCCAGAGCGGCGAGAGCATCGTCGGCGACTCGGGGGCGATGGCCTGGATGGACAGCAACGTGCGCACGGAGACCAGCACCCGCGGCGGCATCTGGAAGGGGCTCAAGCGCAAGGTCCTTGCCGGCGAGAGCTTCTTCCAGAACACCTACACCGCCGAGGGTGGCTCGGCCATGGTGGCCTTCGCACCCGGCAGCGCCGGCGCCGTCGTGGCGCGCAAGATGGAGGGCACCGACCTCTACCTGGAGAAGGGCGCCTACCTGGCTTCAGAGCCAGGAGTGGTCTGCGATGCCAGGTACTCGGGCTTCCTGAAGGGGCTGTTCAACGAGGGCATGTTCATCCTGAAGTGCTCGGGCACGGGTTTGCTGTTCTTCCACGCCTACGGCGACATCCAGGACGTGTCCGTGGAGGGGGAGTACCTGGTGGACAACGGCTTTGCCGTCGCCTGGGAGCCCTCCCTCGAGTACACCCTCACGCGGGCCAGGAAGATCCGGTCGTTCCTGTTCGCGGACCAGCTGCTGTTGCGGTTCTCGGGCCGTGGCCGCCTTTGGGTCCAGAGCCGGAGCCCCCGTTCCCTGGCCAGCTGGGTGCATCCCTTCCGGCCGGTGAAGTCCCGGAGCAATGATTGATGTCGGACGACCTGGACCGAGGCGCCATCATCTGCCGGTCGGGCTCGCCCGAATGGCCTCCACCAACGACTTCGTCTCCGCTTGCGTGCGCATGGGAGCCACCCCTTGCTCCGTGATCCGGCTTCCGAAGCAGGGTACCGACACGACATAGCCGCTGACGATGACCGCGCATTCGAAGCCGATGTGCGCCGCTGAGAAGTCTCCATAGGCTTGCCTGGAAGCCGGCTTGATCCGGTAGAAGAACGCCGGCCTGCCGTCGCCGTCGACGCCGGCCCGGCAGCCTTCCGGGTCCAGGTCCTTCACGGTGAAGCCCCGCTCGTGCATGTTGACCGGCACGTACTCCACCAGCGGCTGCTTCGAGTCGGCGGGCCCCCTGGCCAACTCGGCTGGCGTGAACAGCGGCACGACGTGGCGGTCCAGCTTCGACTTCGGGAAGCGGCCAGCGGGCGCTGCGTACGGGAGCTCGTAACGGCTGCCGTCGGCGGAGTCCACCCCGACCTTGTGGGGGAACCACTGCAGGTGTTCGGTGATCCTGCCGCCCTGCTCCGGACCCAGGGCATGGTAGGTCGAGATCCTCGTTGGGTCCCGACGCAGGGCGTCGCGATGACCGTCCTTCTCGAGCCACGCCTCGAGACGGGCCTTCTCCGCGGGAAGGTCGAAGACGACTCCGTCCTTGTCGTACTGGGGCGTGGCGACGATGCGCTCCTGGAACAGGTTAGTGTCGGCGGCCGGTGGAGGCGAATCGGGCACCGTTCCTCTGGCCGTTCCCGTGTCTGGAGGCATCGGGCCCTGGAAGAACGGATCCAGCAGCCAGATCACCAACAACACGACCACGCCGACACCGAGCAGCCACAGGTCCCAGCGCCCCTTCGGATCGGCTGCCCCCTGGCGTCCCTGGGGTGTTGTCGTTGGCGCGCTTGCCGTGTTGTGCGGCATTGCCGGATCAGAGTTTGACGACCCTCGCCTCGCCGCCACAGTGGACGTTGAACTGGATGGCAGTTTCGATGGCCTTGCGGGCGATCGTGGCCGCGTCCTGCTCCCGGTCATAAAGCTGGTAGAGGGCGCCCAGGGCATAGTCGGCGCCGGAGCCGATGGCGGCGTAGCGCTCGAAGCGGGCGATGCTCAGGTCGCCGGACACCATGTATATGCCGCTACGGTTGGCGATCAGGAACTCGGCATCCAGGTCGCCGAAGGGCGTATCCCGGTCATGGCACTGGTCGTTCACGAGGTTGTAGCGCTCCCGCAGGGCTCCCCACAGCTTGACGAAGAACTTGAAGATCGTCTTCTCGCTGGTCAAGGGGGGCGGCCGTTTGCTGCCCAGGTAGTCG
>QJVU01000379.1 GCA_003235605.1 Planctomycetota bacterium
GTTGGACATGATCCTCAGGTTGTGGCGGACGTGATCCAGGAAGATCACCAGCGCCGGGCTGAAGATCTTCGCCAGCGTGGTCTCGGGGATCTCGTATTCCCCCGGGCTCCAGCTCACGATGGCCGGCTGAACTCCCGGCCGTTCTCGTCCCAGATCAGGTAGCCGATGTCCATGCGCGCGCACAGCTCGATCAGCTCGGGGATCCAGTCGCCGTAGACGAAGCCCAGGTGGTTGCTGGGCCACTTCTTGCCCATCACCCGGTCGTTCACCGGTATCAGTCCCTCGATGATCGGCCAGGCCTTGTTGTACTCGTCGTGGCGCTCGGGAGAGACATCTACCGTGTCCAGGGGACAGGCCACCATGTAGAGGCGGCCGTTCTCCACGCCCAGGCGCGCCACCGTCATCCGCTGGCCCCCCGCCGTGCGGGACCTCACCGCCGCGCCGCCCGCGGCATAGAAGTGCTCCTGGCCCGGGTACTCCGTGGCCGTGGCCTTTTCCTCCCTGCTCCAGTCCCGGTGCCCGGCGAACCACTGCGGGTGCTGGCCACAGTTGACGATCGCCAGCAAGGTCTCCTCCTTGCCGTTCTTCTTCTCGGTCTTCACGTAGCGGAAGTCGCCGAACCCCGACGGCTCCTGGGTCAGTTCCTTCAACAGGTACTGGGTGTACATGGTCGGCATGTCGGTCTCACAAGAGGTCGGCACCATGCGGTTCTCCCTGCCGTTCATGTCGACGTTGTCCCCGAGAAACGCGGTCGCCTGGCAGCAGGTCGCGAATTGGCCGGAGCACTCATCCTGGCACTTGATGGTCACGGCACCGGCCCCCTTCTCTGCGGCAATGTCCCGGGTGGCGATGAACATCCCCACCTGCAGCGCGTATTTGTCTCGACTCACCTCCCGCTCCGGGATCGCCTTGAACTTCTCCGGGTTCTGGTCGTAGACATTGGCCACCGCCTGTTTGACCTCGGGATGCTTGATGGCGGTGATGGCGCTCCTGCCCGGCTCCCCCGCCCAGTCGAACATCCCGAAGGCCCTGTCCAGGAACACCTGCTGGTCCAAGGCCTCCGAGGTTATCCCCCATCGCTTGGTCAGCTCCTCCTGGTTGATCCGCGTGGTGGGCATCTGCAGGGAGAAGCTGCCGAACTCGATGGCGTGCAGCTTGTGCAGGTTCTCGACGACATTCCTCACCTTCCTCTCGCTGGCTGCCCGAGCCACGAAGTTGTCCAGGATCCCGCACAGCTCCTGCCAGAAGCCGTCGTCGTCGAAGTCACCATAGACGTGGCAGAAGCTGTCCCCGGTCTGGTTGAACGCCCCGGCGGTGGCCATCCCGGAGACCATCCCCGGCACCGTCGTGTCCTGGATCGAGGCCATGACCAGACGAGGCTTGGCCGTCGCGTCGCGATTCCTCAGCAGCTGCTCGAAGCTGGCCATCACCATCTGGCTGGTCTGGGGAAAGGTCCAGGTCTGGTGCACGTTCACCAACCCGAGGACGCCGGCCTCGAAGAACTCCTGGGCGTACTCCTGGCACAGCCGGGTGGTGTAGCAGAGCTTGCTCCAGCCCTCGCGCCTGGCGCCGGGATACACCACCTCGTAGCGGCCGTCCTCCCGCAACCGGTTCACCAGGTTCTCTAGGGTGCGGATGTCGCCTTCGGCACAGTCCTTCATCACCCAGGGACGCGGATCGTAGCCGCTGAACACACCGATCTTGGGCTTGGTCATGGCAGCTCTCTTGTTGGGGGGGAGGGAGCGAAACCCCTGGAGGGTACTTGAGTCCGGACCTCAGGACAAACGAGGCGGGTGTGACTGTCGCGGGTTTTCTGGGTTTGGCTTGCCACCTTCCCCCTCACCTTGCGCTCGGGGATTGGTAGGCACGAAGCCCACGCCACAACGTCTATTCAGGACACAAAGCGAAGAAAGGAGAGAAGAAGGAGATTTGCCATGTTCACCAATCCGATTGCACGCAGTTCTCTGATCGCCTGCATGGTCCTCGCGGGCGCTTTCACCCCGGCTGACAACCCGCCTCACATGATGGCCGAGTTCGAGTCCGACCAGACCCAACTGTCGGTCCAGAAGGGTGGTTGGCAGCCCTTCCACCTGCGCGCCGGCGTGGAGGAAGGCAACCGGTGGTACCTGATCCTGGGATCGCTCTCCGGCACCGCGCCCGGCATCCGTGTCCAGGACGTCACGATCCCGCTGAACTATGACATCTACACCGAGTTCTGCCTGACCCGGCCGAACGCAGGTTTCATCAGGAACCAGCTCGGAAGGCTGGACCCGTTGGGCAACGCCGAGGCAGACCTCTACCTTCCGGCGGGCCTCGCCAAGGACTTCGTCGGCTCCGAGATCAACCACGCCTACGTGGTGGTCGACGAGCAAGGTCGGATCACCAAGGTCAGCAACGCGGTATCGCTCCTGCTTGCCGACTAGGCCGACTACCCAGGAAGAAGCGCACCGTTCGCGCCGCGGCAGGCACTGCTTGCCGTGGCGCGTCTGCGTACCTGCCGGCCAACGACGGGGGGTTGTTTTTTTTTGAGTGGCCGGCGACCTCGCTCGCCGACTTGCGCTTTGAGAAGGTAGGCGCAAGGAAAACGCCAACACACCACACGCCGACCAAGGCGTCCAAACCACAGCCAGACAAGGAGGAGACCCAATGTTCTTCAAGCCCGTTGCCCACTATTCCGTTGCGGCCTGCCTGATGCTTGCAGCCGCCTTCACCCCCGAGACTGCGACCGCGCAGGCCGCCCCCGCCCCGCAGTTGGTCGCAGACAGGACCGAGATGTCGGCCAAGACCGGTGGCTGGCAGCACTTCGATCTGAACGCCGATCCCCAACGAGGCGGTCAGGGGTACATCATCCTCGGGTCGATCTCCGGCACCGAGCCGGGCGTCCAATTCCAGGGCTTCACGATTCCCCTGAACTACGACGTCTACACCGAGTTCTGCCTGACCCGGCCGAACGCAGGTTTCATCAGGAACCAGCTCGGCAAGCTGGATGCCGCTGGCTATGCCTCGGCGGACTTCTGGGTTCCGGCCAACCTCGCCAAGGACCTCGTCGGACTCGAGATCACTCACTGCGCCGTGGTGGTCAAGCAAGGGAAGATCACGGGGGTCAGCAATCCGGCCCGGCTGGTATTGACACAGTGAAGAGGGGACCTTGAAGGTCGACTGCAATGCGCGCCGCGGCAGTGGGGACCCTGCCGCGGCGCTTTTTTTGCGCACGTCGCACGGCCCGAAGCCTAGCTCTCGTTAGGCCTCGGCAGACGCCGCATCGTCCGAAGCCGGCGCAGCAGGTCCCGCTTCCGGCCGAAGTGGTCGTGCAGGACCAGGTAGTCCTCGTAGATGTCGCCGTATGCCGCCACTGCCTTGCCCGGTTCGAAGGTGCGTGCCGGCTTCCGGGTCAGACCTGCCATGTCCCGGCCGGCCGCCAGCGCGCCGTAGATTGCCGCACCCAGTGCCACGGTCTCTTCCACTGCGGAGACCTGCACCGGCAGATCCAGCACATCGGCATGGATCTGCATCAGGAGGTCGTTCCTCGTCAAACCGCCGCAGGCGACGATACCCTGGAACTCCACGCCGGCATGGCGCACCGAGTCGAGGATCACCCGGCATCCAAAGGCGGTGGCCTCGAGACAGGATCGGTAGAGCTCGTGGGGCCTGGAGTCGAGCGTCAAGCCGAACACAGCGCCGGACAGAGCCGGATCCAGGAGCACGCTGCGGTTGCCGTTCACCCAGTCCAGGAACAGGTGGCCGTTGCTCCCTGGTGGCACGGTACGCGCCTGGTCGGTGAGGGTCTCGTGATCTCCTCGAGAGGACATGTTCTCGACGAAGAAGGAGAACAAGTCTCCAACCGCCGCCTGGCCCGCCTCGTAGGCATAGAACCCTGGCAGGATTCCGTCCCGGACCACTCCCATCACACCGGAGATGATCTTCTCCTCCCTGCCGAGGAACAGCTGGCACGCGGACGTCCCCATGATCATCCCGAAGGCACCGGCGTCACGGATGCCCATCCCCAGGAGCCCCGAGTGGGCGTCGATCGTGGCTGCAGAGACGGGAATCCCGACGGGAAGAGCCAACTCCTCCGCCATCGCCGCGGTCAACGTGCCCGCTCGGGTGCCCGGCGACAACAGTGCCCCCCGCAGCTTCTGATCGACGAAACCGGCCAGGGCGGGATGCAGGGTCTCCAGCCACGAGGCATCAGGCCACTGTCCTGCCCACATTCCTTTGAAACCCGCCGCGCAGAGGTTGCGTGTCCAGTTGCCGGTCAGCCGCCGTACGGCCCAGTCGCCGGCCTCCACGAAGCAGTCGGCCTCGGCAAAGATGTGCGGCGCGTTCTCGGCAAGTTCCAGGGCCTTCGGGATCAACCACTCGCAGGACAGTTGACCGCCGTAGTTCCTGAGCCAACGGTCGGCGCCCGTGTGTCGCCGGATCCTCTCCACGTAGGGTTCGGCGCGGTGGTGCTTCCAGAGCTTCACGTAGGCGTGGGGCTCACCGGGATGCTTCACGGAAAGGGGAACCCCGTCAATGTCCGTGGGCAGTGGCGAGCTGGCGGTGAAATCAATGCCGATACCGATGATGTCCCGCCGGCGAGGATCGCTCTTCGCCACACATGCCTCCAGCGCCGCGCCTGCGGCAGGCATGTAGTCGCCGGCGTCTTGAAGGGCCCAGTTGCCGCCCTCGAGCAGAGTGCCGTCCGCAAGCCGCTGGGACATCACACCGTGGGCATAGGGAGACGTTCCTTCGCGGATGTCCTCGGGATCATCCAGGTTCAGGAGCAGGGCACGGCAGCTGAGGGTGCCGAAGTCGAGGCCGAGCGCATAGGACATGGTGCGAGAACTACGTGACCAACAGCTGATTCACGTTCTCCGGAGGGCGTCCGATAACCGCACGGTCTCCATGCACGAGGATCGGCCGTTCGAGCAGGATCCGGTTCTGGACCATGGCACGTATCAGGTCCTCTCCCTGCAGTTCGTCACAGCCGATCTCGCTGTAGACGGACTCCTTGGTGCGCATCATCTCCCGAGGGTCGCTGATCCCCAACTTCGTCATCAGCAACGTCAGGTCCTCCTCGGTCAACGGATCCTCCATGTAGTGGACCAGCTCAAAGGGCACGCCACGCTCCTCCAGGATCGCCTTGACAGCGCGGCTCTTGGAGCAACGCGGGTTGTGGTAGAGGCGGGTGTCATGTGTGCTCATGGGTTAGGCTTGAAGACCGTGGCCCCAAGGCTACGGAAAACCGAGGATGAGCGGAATCGAGAACAAGCAGACCCTCAAGAAGGAGGCGGAGTTCTGGGACCGCCAGGAGCAGGTCATCCAGCAGCTCTACGACCGCCCCCATGACTGGCGGTTCGTGCCGGCCCTGGCCAACCGCATCATCCACTCCCGTGAGAGGTGGATGCGCCGCCTGATCATGGAGCGCCGACAGGAGATCTCCAGGGTCCTGGACATCGGTTGTGGCAGCGGCTGGTTCGTCCATGCCTGTGCCGAGCTGGGCATCGAGGCGATCGGCGTCGACGTCTCCGAGAAGAAGATCGAGACCGCTCGCAAGCAGGCAGTCGAGCGCGGTGTCTCGAACCGATGCACGTTCGAGGTAGGCGACATCGTGGACTTCAGAATCGAGGACCATGGCGGCAAGGTCGACTTGCTGTTTGCCCAGAGCAGCCTCCACCACTTGCCCGGCCTCGAGGAGAAGCTGCCGCTGCTGGTGGACAAGCTGCTGCGTCCCGACGGCTTCATGCTGTTCTGTGAGCCCCACCATGAGGGCATGGCCCCGGGACTGCAGAGGTTCATCTGGCGCCTGGCGGGCAGCAAGGTCTGCGGGCGACTGTTCGACCATGAGTTCTTTGCCGAGGTGACGAAGGCGTCCGAGGACTCTGGCTACAACCTCCGAGCGGAGAGCCCCGCGGGCCTCGAGTTCTTCGGTGAGGAGCCCGACATGGCCAAGATCGTCCGAGAGCTGGGCGGTTGCCAGCTGCTGGAGGAGCGCTTCTTCCACGCATTTGCCGGCCACCTCACCAACGCGTTCTACATCTTCATGAAGTCCAGAACGGTCAAGGTCCTGTACCGGATGGCGTTTCCGCTGATCGTAGGGCTGGACGGTCTTCTCTGCCGCTTCCAGCGCTTTC
>QJVU01000010.1 GCA_003235605.1 Planctomycetota bacterium
TTCGGCAGGTGTCCCTGGCGGTCGGTCAGGTCCACAAGCTCCAGAGCGGCCGCCACCCGTGTGTGGCGCTCCCCTTTGCTCATCGGGAACAACCAGAGCGGCACCTCGACGTTCTCGTAGGCAGTGAGCACCGGTACCAGGCTGTAGTCCTGGAACACGTGGCCGACGGTCCGCGCCCGCCAATCCGCGCCCTCGCGCCGGCTCAACCTCGCGAGGTCCTGGTCTCCGACGAGGACGCGCCCGGAATCGGGCTGATCGATGCCGGCAACCAGGTTGAGGAGAGTGCTCTTGCCACTTCCCGAGGGGCCCAGCAGGACCATGAACTCGCCCTGGCGCACCTCCAGGCTGACGTCCTGGAGCGGCATCACGACGTGTTCCCCCAGGGTGAAGGACTTCGTCACCTGCTCCAGGACCACGAAGCTCATCGCTCGTCCTCGATGTGGATCCGCGCACCTGCCGTGAGACGATCAAAACCGCTGGCGATGACCTTGTCCGTCAGGTTCAGCCCTTCCAGGACCACGATGTCCTGGCCGCTGCGCTGGCCGATGCGCACCTGCCGCCGAACCGCGCGGCCACTCCGGCCGTCCACGACCCAGACCGTGTCCTGACCTCTCAGGCACCGAGCGTCGATCAGCACAGGCGTGGACATCGACCTGGTTTCCTCCGCCTGCTCTCGGAAGACGGAAACCGTGCAGAGCATGTCCGGCTTGAGAAGGTGGTCCGGATCCAGGATCCGGATCTGGACCTCCAGCGAGACCTTCTCGATGTTGGCCCACTCGATGATCCGCAGCACCTTCCCCTGGTAGGGCTTGTCCCGCCGCGCCTGGGAGCGTACCTCGGCCCGCTGGCCGACGGAGGCACCTGCCACCTGCCCCTGGGGAACGTCCACCCGCACCCGCAGGCGTTTGGGGTCGTACAGGTGGACGACTGCGGCGGCGCCACCCGAGGGACCCACCGCCATGCCGGGAGCAGCGTCGCGGGTGAGTACGACGCCGGCCACCGGGCTCACCACGGTCATGCGGGAGAGGCGGAGTCGCGCGATCTCCAAGGCACTCTCGGCTTCCCGGACCCTTGCCTCGGCCTGGGCGACCCTCGCCTTGGCAGTGTCCACGCGCAGGCGCTCCTGGAACCGGAGACGGTAGTCCTGCTCCGCCCGGTGCAAGCGCACCCTGGCCTGCTCCACCTCCGCCTTCGCCTTGGCATGCTCCGCGTCCAACACCGCCAGTCGGGACCGGGCCTCCTCGGCCTGCGCCTCCGCCAGTTCCAGCTGCCAGGGTCCGACGGCCTTCTCCTGGTGGAGGTACTGCTGGGTGGCGAGCTCCTTTTCCGCAACGCGTACCGCTGCCTTGGCGGCTTCCACTGCTGCCGCCCGTCGCGCAGCCTGTGCCTCCTCCCCCTTGACCGAGGCGCGGGCGGCATCGCGGGCCTCGATCACCTCCAGCGCGGCGGCAAAGGAGGCCTGGGCGTTGTCCTGTTCGACGCGGGCAGCCTCCGCCTCGGCGCGGGTGCGGGCCAACGTCGCTTCGGCTGCCTTCACTGCCAGCCGGGCATCCTCCGCCACCAGCCTGCAGAGGGGATCGCCTTTTCTCACGGTGGCCGCCTCGTCCACCAGCATCTCCTCCACGATGCCAGCGGCCAGTGCCGTGACCCGCACGGGAAACGGATCGGGCTCGACCCACCCGGAGGCCTGGAACAAGGTCGTTCCACCGCCGGCAAAGCCCTCGGCCGCCCGGGGACGCACCACGGTCACCGGCACCGCCTCGGCAACCATGCCCCACAGCTGCTCCAGGAGGATCACGAGGAAACCGCCGAGGATCACGAGCGGCACCATGGACCAGAGCCAGCGCCGTCTTGGCGGGGACACGGGGGCGGCGGGCCGGGCAAGGACCTCCAGGTCGATGTCGTCTTGCGTCGCTGCCATCAGGTGCCCGGTGCTCCTTTCCCCCGCGCCAGTCCTGGCGCCGCGCCGATCGCCTCGTGGAAGGCAAGCCCTGCCAGCCCCAGCCGCTCGACGGCGTCCAGGCGCGCCAGGACTCCCCGGATCCTCAGCTGCAAAGCGTCCGCCCAGGTCTCCACGATGTCCGGCCCTTCATGCACCCACAGGTGTGCCCGGGCACTGCGCCAGGCAGCGGCGCTGCCCTGCTCCCGCGGCACTACGTCCCGGGCCAGGTGCGCCTGCGCCAGGAGCAACTCCTGGCGCCGGGCGGCTGCCGTCACCATGGCGGCCGTCAGGGAATCCTCCACCGCCTCACGCGCTGCCGCCCGTTGCTCCAAGGCTGCCTCGATGCCTGCCGAGACGGCGCCCGGCCAGGGCAGGTCCAGCGACAGGACCCCACCGTAGAGGATGTCGTCGGGGCGGAACTTCAGATGCGGGCCGAGCCGCAGGCTTGGCCACCACTCGGACACAGCGGCGCGCAGCCGGGCTTCGGCCATCGCATAGGCAAGTCGCGTGGTCCGCAAGGCCGGCAACCTGTCCAGGAGCTGCCTGGGTGCTGGCGAGGGGGCCGTTGACTCCGGGGCAGCTGCCAACCCCGACAGGTCGGCCGGGCCGATGGCATCCAGGGCCTTGGACCGAGGGGGCAGCCCGCTGGCCCGGGCAAGACCCGCGCGTGCCGCCACGGTCGCGGCGGCCCGCTGGGAATGCTGCGTCCGGAGGTCTGCGAGGATGGCCCGAGCCCGTCCCACGGGTCCGTCTCCCAGGCGCCCCCGCTCGTGAAGAAGCTCCAGGCGCCGCAGGTCCGTCTCCGCGGTGCTGAGGAGCGCGGCAAGGGCGCCTTGCCGCCCGCTGGCCGTGGCCAGCTCGACGCGTGCGCGGTCGACGGCGAACACCGCGTGCCAGACCGCCTCCTCGACGTGTCCCAGAGCCACTCCCACGGCAGCAGCCGCGACGTTCTTGCTGGCTGGGCGCGTGCCCAAGCCCAGCAGGCTCAAGAGGTCGACGGTGGCCTCCAGCTCGTGCTGGCTGGCGCCAGGGCCGATGTCCTCGGGCGCGTAGCCCACGCGGACGGGGCCCGGCTGTCCGGCGACCCCCACCTCCTGCCTGGCCGCCCGCCAAGCCCTTCGAGTGGCACGGACACTGGGCTCGAAGGCGATGGCATGCACATGCCAGAACCAGTCGCTGCCCGGGTCCTTGCTTGGGTCCAGGTGGTCGGGCACCACCAGACCCAGGGGCGGTACGTCGTGCAGGGCCAGGGCCGCCCGCAGGACCTCCACCGAGGGCTCGGCCCGGCGGTCCACGATGGCCACGACCTCGTGGGGTTCCAGGGGCTGCGCCGTGGGCACGCCACAGCCGGGCACCGCCACCAGGAGCGGGGCGATGAGACTAGTTCGGGATGCCACGACCCTGATCCTCCAGCTTCGCCCACACCGAGGTGGCCAGGTGCAACCAGAACGGGTCCGCGATCCGGTAGTAGGCGAGCTTGCCCTGGGCCCGAAAGTCCACGGCCCCAAGGCGTCGGAGCTCGCGCAGCTGCTGCGAGGTTCCGGACATGGAGAGGCCGAGCACCTGGGCCAGGTCGCAGACGCAGAGCTCACGGCCCTCCAGGGCGTGGAGGACCCGCAGCCGACCGGGATGGGCCAGGACCTTCAAGGCATCGGCGACTTCCCGGCTGTCTCTCTGGGGGGGAAGGGCCGCCCGAGCCGCCGTGGCCTTGGCAGCATCCACGCAGTCCACCTCGCAGATTCCTTCCTCTACCCGCCGCCGCACGGAGATGATTTGTTTCCTCGATTCATGAACTGAGAATCAGTCTCCCCAGGTTAGCGCCAGAGCGGGGGGTGTGCCACGGGGGGCCTAGCGGTGCCCCTGGAAGTTCCTCAGGAACACCTCCAACTGGGCGCTGGCCTGTTTCAGGATCTCGATCGTCGATTCCCTCACCCGGTCCCTGGCATCGCCGAAGCTCCGCCCCCGGAAGAAGTCCAGCTCGCGAGCCAGCACAGCCCGGGCGCCGTCAAAGTCCCGCGCCTTGGCCAGCACCTGCACCTCGGTGAGCATCACCTGGCCCCGGTCCCGCAGGCGCGCTTCCGTCCACTGCTGCTGGTCGCCCAGGTACTGCTTCGAGATCTCACCGATGATCCGGCGGGCCTGTACCAGGCGGCCGGCGGCCGCATGGGCGAGGCTCTGGTGCATGCGCACGTGCCGGTACAGCTTCTGCACCGCCGGTTGGTTCGGTGACGCATCGAGGATCGCGCGGCAGCCGTCTCCCGCACGGTTCAGGTGGCCCAGGCCCTCGTCGAGGAGGCCCAGGTTGGTGAGACCCCTGCCGTACTCGAACAGGATCTGCAGCCGCAGCCGCTGGTTCGCTTCCTGCAGCCCCTGCTGCCGTGCCCGATCCAGGCGTGCAAGGGCCTCCTCGAAGACCGGCCGGGCTGCTTCGGCCTGCCGGGCAACCAGGAGGAGCTCACCGATCTGACTGCCGAAGACGATGGCACTGTGCTGGAGGCGTTCGCGCTCCGGGTGCTCGTCGGCCAACTCCTTGAGCCTGGGGTACATGCCCGTCAACACCCGCAGCGCTTCGCCGGGTCTGTCTTGGCGTCGGCGCAGGACGCAGGCGACCTGGGTGGTCTGGGCCGCGCTCTCGAAGGCCAGCGGATCTCGCACACCGGCTCGCTCGGCAAGGCGGTCGGCAAGGGCAATGGCCTCGTTCTCCAGCTCCCGTGCCCGGTCCAACTCCCGCAGTTCGCGAGCGCAGGCGGCCAGCCCGGAAACCGAGGTGAACAGGTGCTCCAGGTCTTGCACCGACGCTCGGCCTTCGGCTCCCTCCGCTCCATCGGCATCCGCCTCCGACGCTGCCCGGTAGCTCCGCGCCCGGCGCAGGTAGACCCGGGCCTCGGAATAGCGGCCCAGGGAGAGCAGCACCGAACCGATGCGGCTGTCACAGTCCGCCAGGAGACGCTGCGGCCGTGGAAGGGCCGCCGTGGGCGAGGTTTCCTGCAGCCTGAGGATTCCCTTCCGCGCCAGGTGGAACTGCTTCAGGGCTGCCTCCGGCATGCCCAGATCCTGGTTCGTGGGATTGCCCAGGGCATCCCCGAGCCGAAACCTGGCCAGGACGACCTGCTCCTGGGTCACGCGGTCGTCAGGGTTCTCGCGGTTGAGGATCTCGAGGTACTCGATTGCTCGTTCGGCCAACCGGCGACGGACCTGGGCCGTGCCCGGGACGGTGCCCAACCGCTGCACCAGGTCCGACACGATGTCGTGGCTGACGGCGCGCATGGCATCGTAGCGCTGCCGTGCCAACTCGGTGTTCCGCTCCTGTGCGCGGAGGAGCAACACCAGGGTGACGACCGCCGCCATCAGCGACAGGAGCAACCCCGCGACAGTAGTGGCCAGGGCCGGCTTGCGCCGGGTCCAGAGCCAGAGTCGCGCCAACGGCCCCGGTGCCCGGGCCTGAATCGGCAGCTTCTGGAGGAAGCGGCGCAGGTCGTCGGTGAGCTCCCGGGCGGTGGCGTAGCGCCGCCCCGGGTCCTTCTGCAGCGCCACGTCCACCAGGACCTGCAGGTCGCGGGGGACCGATCCGAGGAACTCTCGCAACGGCCTGGGGCTGGCATCCAGGATCTGCCTGTAGAGTTGGTCACGGCTGGGACCCGGGAACGGACGCTCTCCCGTCAGGCACTCGGTCAACACCACGCCAAGGGCCCACACATCGACTCCGGGTCCCACCCCCGGCGCCCCCTTCGCCGCGATCTCGGCGCCAGGCTCACCCCGGACACGCAACTGTTCCGGCGCCGCATAGGCTGGCGTGCCCAGCAAGCCATGGTCGCCGGTCAACGTGGGCAGAGCATCGCTCTGGTCCTTTGCAAGGCCCAGGTCGAGGATCACGGGGTCTCCGCCCGGACCCACGAGGATGTTCGCTGGCTTCAGGTCGCGATGCACGATGCCGTGGGCGTGCGCAACCGCCATGGCCGCGGCCAGCTTCTCGACGAAGCGCACTACCTTGGTCAGCCGGCTGCGGCTGGCGCTGGATCCGTGCTCACCCGGCACGAAGAGACCCAACCGCTCACAGACCTCCTCCATGCCCGCTGGTCTTCGCTCTTGATCGCTCTCGCGGGCGAAGGCCAGAAGCTCCCGGAGGGACCAGCCCTCCAAGAAC
>QJVU01000572.1 GCA_003235605.1 Planctomycetota bacterium
GGAGAGGTTGAGGCGGCTCGATGCGGTCCGCTCGCTACCCAAGATCGCCACGTAGGGGTTGGCCGAGATCTGCACCAGGGCCAGGCCAAGCCCCAGCACGAAGTACGCCGACAGGAAGAAGCCATACGAGACCTGGTCCGCAGCGGGGTAGAACAGGAAGGCCCCCAGCCCCGTGATCATGAGCCCGAAGACCATGCCCCGCTGATACCCGACACGCGCAATCGGATCGCCCCTGGTGACCGAAACCAGGAAGTAGGTCAGTGCTCCGACGAAGTACCCGCCGAAGAAGCACAGCTGCACGAGCATCGACTGGAAGTCGTTGAGACCGAAGGCCTCCCTGAGGTACGGAATCAGGATGTCGTTCATGGAGGTCAGAAAACCCCACATGAAGAACAGGACTGCGAGCAATGCGAGGGGTCGAGTGTAGCTGGGGGCGAGACCCTGACTCATGGCGCGAGGACGAGAGGAGGGGCGTGTGGACGAGACCGCTGGAGGCCGCGGGCGGCATCATTGCCGCCCTTGGAGTACCTCCGTCGATTCCGACCGGTCGGTATCAGACATCTTCCGTCCGGCCGCGCAACCTCCGGTTCATTACCTGCCGCGATCCCGCGGCCGGGTCACTGCATGGGCGGGGGTCCAGCTGGGAGGTGCTAGCCCCCGACGCTGAATTCCAGCGCGTTGGTCAGGCCCGCCGCCAGCCCCCCCTGGGGACAGCGGATCAGGAACTGTGAACAGATGGAGACACCGCACAGGGAGGCGTTCGAAGGCACCGCAGTGCCGAGCTTCAGGCTACCGGTGCAGCCGCTGCCGGTACCCAGGCTGAAGTTGCCTATGAACAGCGGTTGCGTGGACGAGATCGGAGTGTGGACGGCACCGCAGAGACCCGGCAGCGAAAACCCGGGGGTCTGGCACTTGCCCAGGGAGAGGTAGAAGCCTGCCGTGCCGCCGGCGGGAGCGCCGGTAATCTGGATCGCCAGGTCCCGGTTGCCCAGGGCTAGGTCTCCCCCGGTGAAGTCCAGCTTCATGCTGGTGCAGCTGGGGCATCCACTGCCAAGGCAGCTGCTGCCCACGGACTGGACCACGGAACCCGGCACGATGGCCAGGCCCGCCCAGGACTTTCTCGTCAGGTTGAGCGTGCAGCAGGCGGTGGTCGCATTCAGGTTCTTGGGGCTGCTCAAGTTGCTGATGTCCAGCTTCAAGACGGCGTTGCCCTCCGTCAGGTAGAGGATCTTCGTGCAAGGGTTGTAGGCCATGCCGGTGACCCAGCTGTTGGTGCCCTGGCAGGTGCTGAACAAAGGCACCGAGAACGTGCTGGTCTTCCCCGTCAGGCAGGCCACCGCGTAGTTGATGTAGTGGACGGTGCTGGTCCAACCCGCAAAGCCGCTGCCGGACATGGTGAAGAAGATCAGGTCCCGTGCCTCGTCATAGGCCAGGCCGTGACCGACCCCCGGGGTGTTGGTATTCGGAATGGCAAAGGAGCAGGTCGTCTTCAGCAGCTTCGGCGGGCACGCGCTCGTGTCATAGAAGCGCAGCACCACGCTGTTGGAACTGGAACCCACCACCATCTCCAGCTGAATCAGCTCTTTCCGCTTGTTGCAATGGGCCAGCCCGCTCACGAAGTTGCTCTTGCCATAGGTGCCAGAGAGGGTGGCGTTGAACTGGCAGGAGGTCTGGCCGTTGGAGAGCTGCTGCAGGGCGATCTGTTGGCCGTCAGAGACCCACACCGCCTGACGCGCGGCATCGTAGGCGGTGCCGCCCCCGTTGAAGGCCCAGGCCAGACTGTTGCCCACCTTCTTCGCAGCTGCGCAGTTGTTGTCCACGGCCTGGGTGTAGAGCTCTCCTGCCAGGCTGGGGGCCAGGGTAACCCCGATGTTGCCGACCAGGACACCGGCGTTGGGATTCGACTGTCCACACAGGGCGGACCCAAGAAGCGCCATGGCTGCGCCGAATGCGACGGGTACTTTCATGAGTGGCTCCGAGAGATTGGAGGGGAAAGAGTCTCGTGGGGGATGACGCGATCCTATCAAGGATCAGAGCCCCCGGCACCTCCCACAAAGGCCCAACCCGCCCGAGGCGTCCTGCCTTCCAGGCCCGCTGGACAAAAGCCGCATCCGCAAGCCATTCTGAGACGAGCAGGGTCGTCAGTCGCCGACAGCGAACACCCGCACCGTGGCGCCCTCCAGCACGGCAACATGCTTGCCGTCGGGCGCTGCGTAGACTTCCTGTCCGCTCAGCGCCGGCAGGTCCCGTGCCTTGCGCATCGTGGCCGGGTCCCACAGTTGACCGGCGCGGTGGTCGACGACGATCAACCTGCCATCGGGAAGGAAGTCGGCGCCGTGCTCGCCGCCGAGCGCCAGGACCCTCGCGTGGCGTTCCATTCCCTTGTCGATCGAGACCCAGTAGATCAGATTACGCTCTCTGTAGTAGAGTGCGAACGTCTTGCCCGTCGGCGACATGCGCACCTCGACGAAGTGGCTGTAGGTCTCGCGGGGCGCATCGAACTCGAATACCGACTTGCGCGCGACGAGGTCGAAGACCTTTACAGGGCCGCTGAAACTCGCGCCGACAACGGTGTTGCCGTTCGGGGTGAACGCGAACGAACGACATCCGCGGGTTTCACCCATCGCCGCTGGGCCGGTCGCCATCGCGTGGACTGCCTTGCCGTGAGCATCCAGCACCGTGGTGTGTCGGCCTGTCTGAACCGCCAGGAAACGGCCCGTCGGATCGAACACCATCACCTCGATGTTGCGTGCGGGCAGGTCCACCTCGGTCAACAGCGCATCGGTCTTCTCGATTTCGAAGATCGAGACACGCGTGTTGCGGCGGTCGAGGGCCCTTGAGGCTGCGAGCCGCTTGCCGTCATCGCTCAGGCACAGCGCACCATGACGCTTGCCGTACCCGGTCACACCAAAGATCTGCTTGCAGCCGCGAGCTTTGATCACACGCACCACGTCCTTTCCGCGCAGGCCCACGCGCGTGCCGCCCACACACGCAGATGCGTTCCAGGCGTCGAGATCGCTGTGTTCCTCTGGATCGAGCAGGTGGTTGTCCGCGAACACGCCCCAGCGGTGACCGATCTCTCCCAGGAGCTTGCGCTGGCCAACGTCGAGCGCCGCAGTCCGGTCCCAACTGCGGACGGCCAACCGACCAGCCGTGCCCCAGACCACCTTGCGTAACTCGCCGCGGTGCGCGTTGAGGGTCGTGATCTCGTGACCCCGGGTCAGATCATGGACATGCAGCGTGCCGCCGCGCAGGAAGAACATCGTGTTGCCACACACTCGCACCGGGATGTTGCGGCGGTCCTCTTCCTCGTAGAGCATCTCGCGGGTGCTGGCAGGCAACTCGCGCAGTGGGGAGGCAGCCCGGAAGACCCGCAGCGTCTTGTAGCTCCGGAACACGATCCACTCCCCGGCCACGCGACACTCCTGGGAGGTCTCGTCGCGCACGATGACCTGGTGTGGTCGGTTCTTGGCAGTCGCCAGGACGGCGTAGTGCTGGGGCTTCCCGTAGGCCACGACTCGCGGAGCGGGGTCCTCGCCGCTTCCGGGAACGGACTTCAACCACTCGACCTTGCCGCCGAGGGCTGCCACCCGGAACACTTGTTGTTTTCCCGCGAACCCCGCCACCGCGCCATCCCCGTGGCCGGTGATCCAATGGTCGCCTTGGCGGATCATGGCGGAGATGTCGTTGCCGAACTCGTAGAGCTCCTTCTGCCCGCTGAAGTCGTACACGGTTGCGACACCTTGGCGGGCAATTGCGATCCTGCGTCCCTTGAAGTCGATCGCCAGCGCGTCGGCGAAGTGCGGCCATTCTCTCGACTGCAGCTCGTCCCACCGCAGCCGCGCGATTTCTTCGACAGCTGGCAGCTGGAACACCCGGACCTCCAGCCTGCACTGCATCTGACCCTGAGGAATGCGGCCTCCCAGGAGTCCGGCGATCTCACACACCGCGATCTGGTCGCCGGTTGGCGCGATGCGCCAGCGATGCCTCGAGTGAGCGGCGCCCGTGTAGATCAGCTTGCGGGAGGATGACACGATCAGGTGCCGGTAGTCGGAGGGGTGGAAGATCGTTGCCCCGCTCGGGTGCAGGTGTAGTTCCGGGCCTTCGCGCCACTCGGCACCGAGCGGATCCTTGCGGAGGCTGCCTGGACCCAGCGGGACGGTCTTCCAGCCGGTCAGTTCCTTGCCACCCTCTACAAGGAAGGCGCGGCACCCGCGGTTGCTCCAGTGGGGGACCTGCACAGCGACGATCTTGGCGTCGGGGCTCACGGCCACGAGGGTACCCTTGTCGGCGACGGCCTCCTTTGTCCACAGCGGTGTTCCAGAGCTCACATCCCACACGACGACGCGGTTGTCCGCTCCCCGCGTCACGGCCGTACGACCGTCCGCAGATACGGCGAAGGTGTCTATCGGACCCTGCAGCGGCTCGAGCTCCCAGACTCTTGGCCAGGGTCGAGGCGGTTGAGCAACGGCAGGCAGCGACCACACGCACACCGAGAACGCCATGACAGCGGTGCTGAGAGCGGATGTAGGCCGGAACATGGGGGTTGTGGGGGTGGAGCGCGTCACGCGTAGCCGTGATGTCGTTGCGACGCCGGTCCCGTTATCAGGGCATTGTGCCCGCACCCTGAGCAGCACGCGTGCTGATACTTGCGACCGGAGGATCCTGAGCTGCTGCGACCGGGCTTCATTGCGCCGCCCCACATATGGGTGCTCCGGGTTTGCCGCAATATTGCATGGGCGGCTGTTGATTCTCCAATGGGCCCGTGTTGCTGTGCGTGTCGTGCAGCCACCGGCCAGGCGGGAGAGGAAGACAACCCACGGGGTGGACGCCCAGGGCAATTGTTCAAACACACCAGACTCGTGAGGTATCATTGACCATGGTCTCCAGCAACGGCAAACACACCGAGGGTCCCCTTACGCCTGAGCAGATCGATGGCTTTCAGGCGGACGGCTTTGTCGTCGTGCCCGGCTTGTTCGATGCGGACGAGGTCGCCGAGATCGCCGCGTGGAGCCAGGAGGTGCACGACTGGCCGGAAACACCCGGCGCACACATGATGTACTTCGAGGAGAGTCGAACCCGACCCGGGCAGCGGATCCTGAATCGCATCGAAAACGTGCTGCCGTATCACGACCGGTTCCGCATCCTGGCTGTCGGACCGAAGATGCAGGGCGCTTGTGGTCAGCTGTTCGGCGAACCGGCTGTGCTGTTCAAGGACAAGATCAACTTCAAGATGCCGGGCGCGGGCGGTTTCGAAGCCCATCAGGACGTGCAGGCCGGCTGGGCGCGCTACGCCGGGCTGCACATCACAGCACTGATCACGATCGACCGGACAACGCGAGACAACGGCTGCCTCGAGATGGCGAAGGGCCATCACCGGATCGGGCTGATCGGTTCCGAGTGGACGCCGCTGACCGAAGAGGATCTCGGCAACGTGGAATTCGTGCCGATCGAGTCGGAGCCGGGTGACGCTGTGTTCTTTGATTCGTTCGCGCCGCACCGTTCAGCGCCCAATCTCACCGACTCGCCGCGTCGCGTTCTGTACTACACGTACAATCGGGCATCGGAGGGCGACCACCTGGCGCAATACTATGCCGACAAGCGTGCCAGCTACCCGCCCGACATCGAGCGCTTGGCCGGCAAGGAGTACCGCTACCGCGTGTAGCCAGGCCCCGCAGTCCGAGCTCGGATTGCGGTGCTCATTTGCCATCCCGGCCTGGTCGGCCTGATAGGATGCGCGTCGGCTGCATGACACGTCCCATACAGCGGCTGCGCGTCTTCCAGGGCATCCGGCAGGTCGAAGCATCCGAGGTCTGCCGTTGGCGCTACGCGGTCACCCTCGCGCTCGTGCCGGCGGGCGCATGGCTCCTGCATCAGCTTCGACTCCCGGGCAACCAGGCGCCGACCCTTGTGATGCTGTTTCTCCTGCTCCTCGTTGGGGTGCTCGCGATCGCGAAACCCTGGCACCGGCGACTGCACGTCGACATGGACACGGGGACGCTCACGGTGCAGTGGCGGCTGCTCGGCATCCTGCCGTTCCGCGGGGTGACCCACGACCTCGAGGGTCGGCAGTTGGGTGTCGGGCG
>QJVU01000217.1 GCA_003235605.1 Planctomycetota bacterium
AGCGAACGGCGTTTCGAACTTCGCCCTCGGGCTCGCGTCCAATCCGAGCTACCGGGGCGTGATGCTCACGCTGCAGGCGATCGCGGGACAGCCCGCCGATCTCTCCAACGGGATCGCCTTGTCGGTACGTTTATCGGTGCCGCGCGCTGCCTACCTTCCGATCAGCACCCGCCCGTAGTTGCTGGAGCTGGTGCCGAAGGGATTGGCGTTCTGGTCGTGCGGGAAGAACTGCAGGTAGGTCTTGGTGTTGACCAGGCCGCCATCGTTGGCGATGGGGAACTTCTGGGAGAACAACCCGCTGCTGTCTGCTGAGACCGGCAGCACCACATCCAGGCTGGGATAGATCCTGCAGGAGGGGGCGCCCAGGGGCGTCATGTCCAACGGGTCCGAGGGAGCCGCGAGGCCGACCACCAGGAACATGCCGGCACCGGACAGGGCGCCGGCACAGCCCAAAGTGACGGACTGGCCCAGTGCCGAAGATCCTCCCAGGGTCAGCGCCGGTGTCTGGTTGTTGCTGCCTGCGCAGCCAGCGCCATAGGTGTCCAGTGCCCAGGCATCAAACCCCACGACCATCTTCAGCCCACCGATGTCGGTGGATCCGGTCGCCGGCGGCTGGTTGTTGGACCAGGTGTTGCCGATGGCAAACACCCGTTGCACGTTGATCAGGGGGGCGCCTCCCCGGCGGAAGGGCCCCGCGGAGCCCACGGCACCGGTCACCGTGATCTCCACCACGAGGTCGCCGAGCTGGGGAATGTAGACGAAGGGCTTCTGCAACCCTATGTGCACCCACTGGTCCTGCAGGGTGTGCCACACGTAGTTCCGGGCGCTCAGCACGGTCACCGCGCTGCTCGTGATGTTGCTGGAGAAGGTCGTGCTCAGCGTGCTGCCGCTCCCGGGGAAGTAGTCCATCTTGACGTCGATGGTGCTGAACTGCTGGAAGCCGGTCTGGCAGTTGGTGAAGCCCAGGGAGCAGATGGCACCGACCTTCTTGCCGAACAACGAGGCCGCCATGATCGTCTGGTACTTCTGATTGCCCCAGATCGTGCTGGCTGTCGTAATGCCGAAAGGAATGGCGTTGCAGGTGCCGGTATTGCCGGCGCTGTCCGTGTTGTAGATCCTGGTCTGGGTCTGCGCCATGGCCGGGGCCAGGGCGCACGCAGCTACCAGAGCGCAACCGAGCGTGACCAGAATGCGACCGGCTTGCATAGGGGGGGACTCCTTGCGTCGCGTGAACGTGAGGGAGGGAGGGATGAGGAAGACCGGATGGGGGAGCCTTGAATGTACGGGCCCGTTCTTCCCGTGCAATGCAAAGATCGACGGCGCCAACGCTCCCGACAGTGTCCGTCAGGGGCAGTCAACAACGGTCGGCCGAAGTCACCTGAACCGCAGGTGGGATCCAATGCGTAGGCTGGTATTCGGCATCCGGAAGACCGATGATGCGGGCTTCCTGGCAGACAAGCCAAGATGGACGAAACACCGGCGGACAGGGAGCAGGGTGCGACGGATACCGAGGTCGTGCGCCTCTACACCACGGCGCGGCTTGCTCGTCTCCTCGGGGTTGCCACGGCGACAGTGCGCGCATGGGCGCGCTTGGGTTTGATCAAGCCGCTGCGGGAGTCGGGACGACTCTGCTTCTTTGACTTCCAGCAGCTGGCCAATGCCCGCGCGCTCAGCCGGTTGGCGCACCAGGGCATTGCTCCTGCGCGCATTCGCGCGGGCCTGGACCGCTTGGGACGCTGGGCACCCGAGGCCCGGGACTCCCTCCGCCACCTCGAGGCCTTGGAGAGCCGGGGCCCGCTGCTGGTGCGACTGGAGGACGGTCGTCTTGCGGAGACCGGTGGCCAGCTGCTCCTGGATTTCACGGATCTCGGGAACGCGGGCGCAACCGCGGCCCCTGCACGGGTGGTGGCGGGCAGCTTCACGCCAGCGGGGTCCGAAGACCAGCCCGTCCCCGCCGTCGTGGACTGGTTCCAGCGCGGTCTGCGCGCCGAGGAGGAGGCGGATCTGGAGGCCGCCGCCGCAGCCTACGAACACGCCCTGCGTCAGGACTGCACCCGGGCGGAAACCTGGTTCAACCTGGGCAACGTGTACTACTCCCTGGGACGCAAGGCCGATGCGATCCGTGCCTTCAACCGTGCCACCGGTCTGGACCCGGGGTACGTCGAAGCCTGGAACAACCTGGGCAACACCCTCAGCGACGAGGGCCGCCCCGAGGAGGCAGTGCATGCCTACGAACAGGCGCTGTCCCTCGAGCCCGCATACATGGATGCCCACTACAACCTCGCGGAGACCCTCGACCATTGCGGCGAGCGGCAGCGAGCGGAACACCACTGGCGCGAGTACCTGCGTCTGGACCCGAACAGCAAGTGGGCCAAGAAGGTACGGGAGCGGCTAGCGAAGCAGGTCCTGTAGCGCCTCGATCGCCGGCATCAGGTCTTGCTTGTCGGTGAGGGTGGGCGCGAACAGGTCTCCGTGGCGGGAGAGTCGGGGCAGCACGGTCTGGATCGTGAACTGGGAAGGGCGCAGGTCATCGGTCAGCTCCTCCCACGCGAGGGGTGTGGATACCGTCGCCCCCTTCACGGGCCGGATGCAGTAGGGAGGTACGACTGTCTGTCCCCTGCGGTTCTGCAGGAAATCCACGTAGACCTTGCCCTCCCTGGCACCCAGCACGCGCTCCACGGTGGCGATCTCCCGGAGCTCGTTGGCTACCAGGCGGGCCACCCCTTCGCAGAACATCCTGCTGTGTTCGTAGGTGTAGCCTTCCTCCAAGGGGATGTAGACATGCAGCCCGGTCTTGCCGGAGGTCTTGAGGTAGCTGCGGATCCCGATTCCCGCGAGAACATCGCCCACGCGGCGCGCGATGGCGATCACGTGGCGGAACGGCGCGCTCTTCGGGTCCAGGTCCAGGACCGCCCAGTCCGGCGAGTCCAGGTTCTGGCGCCGTGACAGCCACGGGTGCAGGTCGATGCTGCCCAGGTTGGCCAGGTAGAGCAGGGTGTCCTTGTTGCCGCAGATCATGTAGGGAACCGTCGTGCCGCGGCTGCCGCTCTCGATCGGGATCGTCTCCACCCAGTCCGGTGTCCCCTCCTTGGCCTCCTTCTGATAGAAGGACTTGCCGTCGATGCCGTCGGGAAAACGGTTCATGTGCACCGGACGGTCCTTGAGGTACGGGAGCATGTGGTCCGCCACCTGCTGGTAGAAGTCCAGCATGTCTCCCTTGGTGAACCCGTCGGCGGGCCAATAGACCTTCTCCAGGTTGGAGAGCTTCACCCGCGGGCGTGAGTTGCCCCGCTCTGGTCGCATCCTCGACAAGGCATCGGTGACACCGAGCTCGGCGGCACCGGCGGCGGATTGGAGGGGAATGCGCCGCCAGCTCTTCCGGGCTCCCCCCTGGTAGGGGCTGTCGCCGCGCCGGGCCACCATCGAAGTCAGCCCTGCGGCCGCCACGGCGTCAGCCAGGCTCTCGCCACTGCCGGCAACGTGGTCCACGTAGAGCACCGTTCGGAGCGGCGGCAGGATCGCCCGCAGCGCACCCTTGCGATCCACCAAGGGGAGGCCGCGCAGGTCGAACTCGTCGTAGTAGAGCAGGTCCTGGGCGTAGTAGTAGACCGGCTTCTTCGCCTCGCCGCGAAGACAGCGCTGGAGCACCTCCTCGGACGGTCGTTGCTTGTCGTCGAGGGCCACCAACACCCCATCGAGGAGCGCGTTCTCGGCGGCGAGCCGGCGCAGGTCCGAAAGCACCGGCTCCAGGGACCTGCACTGCGGCTCGGTGCCGCGCAGCGCCACATCGTCCTGGCGCTTCTGGGCCAGGACGCGCCGGCCGGCAAACGTCATCTCGAACAACCACTCCGGATCGGAGAAGGGCTCCGACACCACTGCCGGTTCCATCAGCTCGACCTGTTCTGGTAGTGGCGCTTCCACTGCATCGCCGAGGTCCACACCGAGGGCGGTATCCCGCTCGCTGCCGGCGTAGCGGTCCTTCGACTTGAACAGCAGCCAGTTGCGGTCCTTGTCGTTGCCCTTGCTGCTGCTCTTGCTGCTGCCCTTGCCGCCACTCCTGCTGCCGCCCTTGTTGAGCTTGACCAGGTGCCATTCGCCGCGCAGCTTGCGGCCATACAGTTGCAGCTTCAGCTCCCCCTTGGCGATCGCCTCCCGGCCAGCGGGCTCCGCCGTCCAGCGGTAGTGTCCGCGGTCCCAGATCGTCATTGCGCCGGCTCCGTACTGTCCCTTCGGAATCACCCCGGAGAAGTGCTCGTACTCCATGGGATGGTCCTCGGTCTGGACCGCCAGTCGCTTTTCTCGGGGGTTGTAGGAGAAGCCCTTGGGCACCGCGAACGACACGAGCACCCCGTCCACCTCCAGCCGCAGGTCGTAGTGCAGCTGCCGGGCCTCGTGCATGTGTACTACGAACACCGGCTCCCGCTCCCCTCTGCCCCTCCCCTCGCGCTTGCCGGCCGGCTCGGGCGTGCGTGAGAAGTCCCTCTTGCGGGCGTAGTCGTGCAGGGATTCGGACATTGGTCGTGAGTCTACCTCTGCGCTGCGGCGGTGGCATCGATGGCAAGGGGTCGGGTCAAGGCAATTGGCCACACTGCCGAAAAACACGACATGCGCAGTCGCGCAGCGTACTCATTGCTCGTCTTGCTCGTTCTGCCGATGGCGTGCCAGGTTCCGGGCAGGGGGTCCGAGGCGGTGGACGACAGCGAGGTCCGCTGTGGGCCGCAGCCTTCCCCCAAGCACGTGGAGCGGCTGGTGAGGCAGGAGCACCCCGGCGGTGCCGCCCGTGACTTCAGCTACTCCAGGCTGGAGCGCTGGCGCGTCTTCAGCGGCAACCGCGAGGTCCTTGGCTGGCGGGTCGTCGTCGACGTCACCAGCGGCGTCGCTCCCGCCAAGCGCGAAACTGACCGCCACGCCTACCTGATCGCCAGACGGTCCCACGGCTTTGCGATCCTCGCCACCGGCGAGGGCAGGCCGGGCTCCGAGGGATTCGCCTGGTCCCTGCGCGCTGTGCCTCCGTCGTCGCCGGAGCAGCCCGAGCAGGCGGAGCTGAAGCGCCGGCGCCACGCCTGGGCACGCGCCCAGCAGGTGCCCACCACCGACGAGCTGGCCAATGCCGAGTTCGGGCCGCCGCCGGTTCGATACCGCCAGGAGATCCTCGACCACCTGCGAGTGGCGGTGGGTCTCTCCGAATCCGCCAGGCTGAGGCTGCTACCGCCGGTCAAGACCTGGGCGCGCAGAGTAGGCTCCAACCAGACCATGTTCGGCTGGCGGGTGACGGCGGTCGTCCGCGCGGATCCCGTTGCGGCGAGGGATCGGGTCTTGCCGTACCACTTCATGTTCTGCAACGGCCAGATCGTCTCCACCACCCGGCTCGGCGGGGGCTTCCAGCTCCTTGGGGAGGGTGAGGAGCCGGGACCGCCGCCTCCCCAACCGACCGGCCGCGGCAGGCGCGCGCAACCGGCGAAATAGCTAGCGGCCCGCTGGCTTCCCCTGCTCCTTCAGCTCACGGATGTGCGTGACGATGCGCCGGAACCGCGGGCGCTCCCGGAGTGGGCGGAGGGCCGGTCCCCGGGTGGACTCCGCATCCCGGAAGCCAGCGTCGGCCGCGGCCTGCAGCTGGTCTTCGGCAGCGGTGGCGTAGCGCTCCCGGAGCTGGCTGCGCTGCTCCTCGCCCAGGATGCCATCCCGGTCCACCAGGTTGACGCAGGTCGCGAGCATTGCACAGGCGCGCACGTGCGTCTCCACGGTCGCCTTGACGCGGACCATGTTGGCAACCGCGGCGCTGGTGCCCGCGTGGTCGCCAAGGCGCGACAGGATCACGGCCTGGAGGTAGTAGTGGTTCGACAGCACCCCTGAGTAGCGCTCGCTGTCGGGAACGCGTTCGTAGGCGTGAGCCTGGGCGGTGATCGCCCTTGCGATGGCTTGTCTGGCCTCGTCGCACCTGTCCTGGTTGATCAAGGCCGAAGCCAGGTTGTGCTCGGCGGACCCGAGGTTGCCGAAGAAGTCCAGGATCTGCGGATAGTCCTTGGTCAACGCGGCGAAGATCCGAATCGCCCGCCGACTCACCTTCTCC
>QJVU01000748.1 GCA_003235605.1 Planctomycetota bacterium
GATCACCAGTTCGTTCACCCGGGCCTTCAGGGCGCTGAACACCGGGTCGTCCCCGGCGCTCCGCAGCGTCCTCGCCATCGAGCGGTCCGCGCGGTCGGCAACGGCCTTGGTGAGGCCCGCATCCTTGGCCTCCATCTGCGGACCGTACGTTTCGAGGCCCGCGGCGTAGGCGAGGGTCGCCTCCAGGTCCCGGTCCAGACGGGTGTTGGCGCTGCCGATCATGTTCCAGGCCTCGAGGCCGAGCCGCTGCCGGTCCTCGTCGGTCATGCCACGAAGCGCCTTCTTGAAGCCGGCAATGGCGAGGTCGTACTTCTTCTCCTGGAAGTAGCCCTTGGCCACCTCCAGCAGGACGTCCCCGGTGACCAGGCTGCTCGAGCGGCTGAGGATCACGTTGAGGAGCTTCTTGGCCTTGAGACCGACAAAGTCGGTGGGGTGCTTCTCGTTGATCGCCTTGGCGGTGCTGAGTGCTTTGCTGACGTCGACCTGCTTGCCGGATTCGGCCTGCACCCGCGCCTCCATCAGGAACAGGGCGTCCCCGAACCTGGGGTGGGGATCGGTCCGGAAGTCCTTGAGGTTCTTGCGGTACTTGGCGACGACCTTCATCACCGATTCGGTGTCGCCCTGCTGGAAGTAGACATCACAGAGGTGGCCATAGACCTCTTGCAGCAGGTCGAACATCAGGATCTGAACCGCCGTCGGGAGCTCCAGCTGCTGGGCGTTGTTCAGTGACTCCAGGATCTGGTCGATGGCGTCGTTGTAGCTGACCGCGGCCGCGGCAAGGTCGCCTCTCACCTCGTCGATCTGGGCCATCTCGAACAGGGCCTTCTGTCCCAGTGCGGTCTCCTCGCCGATTTCCAGGATCAGCTCTTCCAGGGTTTCCCGGGCCTGGCTACACAGGTAGGCGCGGTCCTTCTTCACCGCGTGCGCGTGCTCGCGCAGCAGGATCCCCTTGCGCAACCAGGCGATGTAGTAGTCGATCTCCTTGGTCTTGCCCTGGTTCTCCATGGAGGTCATGACGGCCTGGCAGGCGCCGACCCCCTTGCGGAACACATCGCCGGCCTGCTGCTCCAACTCGGCGACCTTGTCCGGCATCTCCTCCCGCGCGATCTCCAGCTCTTCGATCAAGAAGTGCCCGAACTCGATGCATGCATCGGACAGCGTCTGGCGCGCGCCGAATGCCACGGCGTCGCCGGAGTAGCGCTCCAGGAACTTGTCCAGCTGGTCCAGCGCCTGCTGATAGAGCCCTTTGCGCTCCTCGCGCACGGGATGGCGCTTGGCTCCCTCCAGGTTGACCCAGATCTCGACCGAAACGATCTCCTTGAGCTCGTCCTGGGCGGTGTAGATCTTCCGCAGGTTCGCGGTCTCGTGCTGGGCGAGCTCGATGAAGCGCAACTCGGTGACGAGACCCTTGATGAGCTCCACGTCCCGGGCCAGCTTGCGGGTTTGGCCGGTGGCTGCGGTGGCCAGGCCCAGGAGGGCGGGGACCAGTATGACGACGGCAAGCCTTTTCTTCATTGGTCTGGGGCTAAAACAGGTCTGGCCAGAGATTTGCGTTGCGACCGCAGCCTGGGACAGATGGCGGAGGGGGCGCCACCCGGAGGGCAGCCGGCGCGTGCACATGCAGGACCGAACCGGCCAGAGGAACGGCGGAGTATACCGGGCGGTTCAGGGAACCAGGGGGCCAAACGGACGGATTTTGTCGCCGCCGGTCAGGGCATCATGGCGCCCGCGCGCAGCGTCGTTGTCATCGAGATCTCGGGCCTTGTTCGGGATTCTACCTGGACCCCTTGCCGGCGAGGGCCTCGATCGGATCCGGCACGAACGCGGGTTCGTGTTCCGCGGGAATCACGATCGCGGCGCGGATCAGGATCAACAGTTTCCGGTTGTCGATGGACGTACCCTTGCGGCCGAACAGGAAGTTCACGAACGGGATCTGGCCGAGGATCGGGACGGTGGCCTGCAGGTCCTGTTTGTGCGAGAGCTTGGTTCCGCCGAGCATGACGGTGGCGCCATCGGGCATGTTGATGGTGGTGCGCACGCGCTGGAGGGTGGTTCGTGGGAGCTGTATGGACACCGGCTGGCCGACGCCCAGGGTGGTCACGAACTCGGGGATCGGCAGGTCCAGCTCCATGACCGTGGGCCGCAGTTCCATGGTGATGAAGCGGCGGTCTGCGGATACCACCGGCCGCACGTCCAGCACGACGCCGTCCTTCACGACGTCCACCACCGGGTTGGCTACGGCGGCGGCCTGGGCGATCTCCACCTCGTAGTCGCGGATGAACGACGTCTGCCGCAGCACCTGCATGTTGGCGCGGGTGTTGTTGTAGATCAGCAGCCGCGGAGCCGCGATCTCCTCGCTGCGATCCTGCTTCTCCACGGCGCGCAGGATGGTTTCCAGCTCGGAGTCGTCCAGGAAGACATACTGCAACGACAGGCCGCCGGCGCCCACGAGCCCGTCTTCGCCGCCTCCGAGGGTGGTGTCGAAGAGGTGCTCCGTGCGGCCCATCATGTCGCCATCCCCGCCGTCATCGTAGAAGAAGCCGGGTTCGGTGCCGGTGCCGATCTCGCTGGGGTTCGAGGGGTTGATGTTCTCGCGGCGGCCGAAGTCGTCGAAGCCAGCGTTCTGGCGGTTCTCCAGGCCCTTCCCCGGGATGCCCTCGGACGAGTCGTTGCCGAGGCCGCGGAAATCCACGCCGATGTCCTCCAGGAACTGGTCCGCGACCTTGATGAAGCGGGTTTCGACGTCCACCTGGATGCCGACAGCACCGCGCAGCTCGGTGAGGAGTTGTCGGACCTTGGCATGCACCTCCTTGGTCTGCCGGACCAGCAGTACGCCCCGTTGCTCGGTGATGTTGGCGCCGGGCACTTCCCAGGACGCGGGATCGATGTTGGCGCGGATCAGGTCCACCAGCCTGCCTGCGTCAACCACCGTGGGCTTGGCCTCCGCCTCCTCTTCGACAAGCGCCTCTTCTTCTCCGGGGACGCTGAGCTTGAGATCGATGCCTGGCTTGTCGGGCACGCCCTCGACGATGTCACGCACCTCATAGGGTCGCAGGAACATCCTGCCGCCGGCCTTCTCCGCCGTGACCAGCTTCACGATGCCGTGTTCGATCTTCCACTTCACGCCGGTCTTGGCGCCGATGATGTCGAGGGCCTGGGCCACGGACTTCGGGGGCAGCTTGAAGTTGGTCAGCGTGGTGGTGTCCTCGTCCAGCTCCTTCACGCTGCCGTCCAGGGCGAAGGTGACGCCGGTCAGGTTGGCGAAGTAGAGCGCCCAGTCCTGCAGTGTGGCCCTGGTGAAGTGGAACCGCTGCGAGGTGCTGGTGAGCTTGTCCATGATCGCCCGCTCTTCGGGGCTCTCCAGCTCCTCCGCGGAGGTGAACTCCAGGGGGCCCTTGGTGCGGAGTACGTGACCCCAGCGGTCGAGGTCGTACTTGAGCACGTCGTTCTGTGGGATGTCGGCGTGGTGTAGCTCGTCGAAGGTCTTCACCCACTCGTCCCGCCAGCGGCGGGCGAGGTTGTCCATGTTGTTGTCGTGGCGCGCCCGGTGGGCCAGCTCCCTGAGCGCCAGGGCTTGCTCGTTGTACGGGCTGAGCTGCAGCACCTGATCCAGGATCTCAACCGCGCGGCCATAGCGGCTCATCTGGAACATGCGGTTGGCGTCCTCGTACATGGTGGTGATCTTGGCCTGCTTGCGGGCCTCCGAGAGCTGCTCCGCCCGCTCCTGCTCCTGCCGGGACACGGCCAGGTCCTCTGCGGTCTTGAGCTCCTGGGCCTTGGTCTTCTCCTGGCGCGCCTGGTCCAGACCGGCCTGGAGTTTCCGCATGAACTCGGAGCCAGGGGTGTAGAACGGCGAGTAGCGCACCAGGCTGATGGCGCGGAGGTACTCCTCGATGGCGCGGTCGTGGTCACCCCGCTGGCGGTACGCCTCGGCCATGGTGACCCTCTCCGTGGCCTGGGCTCGCACGCGCTCCTGCTCCACCAGGTGCCTGGTCAGGCGATCCTTGCTCTTGAGGATGATCCCCGGCTCGCGCTCTCCCAGCAGCTCCTGGGCGCGGTTCACGATGTCCCGGGCTTCCTTGTTGTCCGGCTCGAACTCGAGTACGAAAACGCCCTGCTCCAGTGCCATCAACCAGTCACCGATCTCGAAGCTGCGTTGGGCCTTCTTCAACGCGTTCTGGATCAGGGCCTTCTGCCGGTCGTCCTGGGTGCCCTGGTTGGGACGCTGCGCGGGATCTTGCGGGACATTGACCTCCGGCGTGCCGCCCGTGCCAGACTCCCCGGGAGCGGTCGGCTGTCTTTCGCCGGATTCCGGTGCGGGCGCCGGCTTTGTTCCGGTGCATGCGCTCAAGGCGAGGATCCCGGAAAAGAAAAGGCCTGTGAAGCTCAAGGCATAGACGCTCTTCATGCTGGCTTCCTCAAAGCGGGTCGGGGTGAGGGGACTGTGAGGATGGGGCGCGGAGGGGAGAGGGAGGGGTCTTCCGTGCGGCCCGTGGGAGCGGACCAAGCCGGACGCAAGGGGGTCGGAAGCTAACCCTGCGCCTGGGCCCGGTCAAGCGAAGATCAGGCGCTGCCAGAGAGTAGCGACGGGCCGCGGGGCGCCCTCATGCGGGCTAGCGCATAGAACCCCTGGCCGGCACCTCGGGGTGGCCCAACAACCGGTTGACGCGCTTGATGTCCTCCCAGCAGCCGGACTTGGCCGCGGGGTTCCGCAGCAGGTACGCGGGGTGCCAGGTCGCCACCACCGGGGTGTTTTCGTAGAGCAGGGTCCGGCCGCGCAGGTGCTTCATGGCCTCCTGGGTCCCCAACAGGTTGGAAGCCGCCACGCGCCCCAAGGTCACGATGACCTCCGGTTGCACGAGGCGCACCTGTTCCCGGATGAACGGCAGGCAGGCGGCCACCTCGTCGGGCTCGGGCTCCCGGTTTCCGGGCGGGCGGCACTTGTTGATGTTGCCGATGTAAGTGTCCTCCCGGCGCATGCCCATGGCGTTCTGGATGATCTTGTCCAAGAGCTGGCCGGCACGACCAACAAAGGGTCTGCCGGTCTCGTCCTCTCGCTGACCCGGAGCCTCTCCGACGAACATGACCCGGGCGTTCGGGTCGCCTTCGCCAAACACCACTGTGGTCCGCGTCCGGCAGAGCTTGCACTTCTCGCAACCCAGTGCCTCCTGGCGGAGCTGCTCCAGGGCACGACCTCGATCCGGTCCGGGGTCGGAGGCCGCCTCCTGGCTGCTGCGACCGATCGGCAAGGGCAGGTCCTCCCCGTAGCACTGCGCCGCGTGCTCCAGGTGTTGCCGCAGGGCTTGCTTCGGGTCGACCACGACGAGAGCCTAGACCGGTGGGCAGGATTTGACAGTATGATCTCGGCCCCCTCCTCGCACCGCCGCTCCATGAGCGCTGCCCAGTACACTCCAGCTCCGGACACCGGCGTCGTGCTGCCCCTCGTCTGGCGGCTCTTGGTCCTCTTGGCCTGGGCGGGATGCCTGGTGGCTGTCTCCACCAACAGGGTGGGTTGGCTAGACACGCCCCGGATCAACGACCACAACCTCGCCCTCTTGGACCAGGGTGTCTGGGGCCTGGGTCTCTCGGGTCCGGTAGCGGCGCTGTTCCAACCGGTGCCCCACTACCTGGTGGGGTTCCTGCCACCGGGCCTCGGCGCCGTCGCCCTGGCCATGCCCTGGATCCTGCTGGCTGTCGCCGGCGTCCTCTGCCTGGGGCTGGCCGCGCGCCATGGGCATCGACCTGCGGTCTGGTCCGGGGCAGGGGTGTTGGTCTGCGGGATGCTGGCCCTCCTCGCGACGCCCTACGGGTTGCTCGTGGCCCTGCTGGTGCCCCTGGCCTCGCGTCTCGGCGGGAAGCACCGCTGGCGCCTGACCCTGGGGATCGGCGTGCCGGCCAGCGTGGTGCTGGTCCAGTTGGGCTCCTGCCTGGCGCTGCCTGCGGAGCGGGTCTGGCGCCGCGGAGGCGACGAGCCCCTGGCCCGGGTCTTCCTGGCGCGGGAGCTCGAGAAGCACCCGGACCAGCAGCTCCGCCAGGAGGCCAAGGACCTGTTGGAGGCGGCGGTGCC
>QJVU01000201.1 GCA_003235605.1 Planctomycetota bacterium
TGGTCCCGTGACGATGCCTGCTATCTGGCAGCCGGGGCCGAGGCGGAAGTCCACCTGCGTGTCCCCGTTGCGATCCAACGTGACCTGGGGGCGTTCCTGACGGGCGAAGTCGGTTGCCACGGCGCTGATCCGGCAGCTGTGCTGTGGTTCGACGTGGGGGATGCAGTAGCGGCCATCGGCATCGGTGTGCGCGACAAGCCCGTCCTCCCGACCGGGGGTCTCGGCCAGCTGCAGGAGACCGTGGGGGTTGCTGATCGTGACCCTCGCGTCAGCGATCGGGAAACCGCCCGCCCTCGCCGTGACCCGGCCCCGCACCACCATTCCGCGTCCCAGGCGGATGGTGCCGGCGTCATACCAGTCCCGCTCCTGGATCTGGAGCGACGGCAGGGAGCGTTCGCAGAAGTCGTCGTGGACGATGCGAAGCTCCACTTGCTGGTCTTCGCCGCCCCAGGACATGCCGAGGGCGAAGCGGCCGTTCGCGCCGGTGACCGCCTGGGCCACCGGCAGGAAGCGCATGCCCTTCTGTTTCTTCTCCAGCAGGTCGAAAGCGTTCTTCCCCAGGCCGGGCATCAGATAGACCGTGGCGCTGGCAACGGGGTAGCCCTCGGGATCGGCTACCAATCCCCGGACTCCCTGGCGCAGGTCACTGGCAGACGGGTCGGGCTGCAGCCTCGTGCGCTGGTCCGTGTCGCTGGCGGTGCCTGGGTCCTCGCGGCGGTTCCCGCCGGCCAGCACCGGATTCGGATCCGCTGCATCCTGGAAACCAGGGTTGGCTCGTGGGGCGGGACCCGTTGCCTGCGTCCGCAGGGGATCCGCGACAACGGCGACGACAACAACACCCGCCAGCGCAAGACCAGCGCACAGCAGCAGAAGCTGCGTCGGTCGCTTCATCGGGAGCCTGCCTCCGTTCCGGTTGGAAGGAGCGCAGGCGCCGATCTTCCCGGCACTCTGTCAGTAGCTCACTGCGGCGTCAGGCTGAGGTCCAGGATCTGGGTCCTCTGCCTTCCCGTCACCACGAAGGGCTTTTTGCTCTTCTGCATCTGCACGATCATGATGAACGGGTTGTTCTGGATCTGCTGGGCGGCATAGGCCTCGTAGTTGCCCGGTGGCAGTCGCTTGCTGAGGATGTAGCGGCCCTGGTTGTCGGTGATCGCGTCGCAGCTGAAAGGGTTCGGGTTGATGTTCTGCTCGTCGGCAACCGCGCTCACCGACACCTTCACCTGGCCCTGAGGAACGCCGTTGACGCGCACGATCCCGGTGAGGAGCGCGCCCTGGAGCATGCGCACCTGGCCGACGTTCGTGCTCTCGCCGGTGACGACCTTGGTGTCGTTGGTGGTCAGCGTGCAGTAGTCCGGGTGCTCGAACCGCAGCTGGTAGAGACCGTCGTTGAGCAGGTTGATCCGGAACGCTCCGTTCTTGTCGGTCTTGACGTCGGTCTTGGTGATCCGGTAGGGCACCTGGAACATCTCGACGAGCGGGTTGTCGATGAGCTTGTTGGGCCGAGTCCGTACGGTCGCGTCTGCGACAGGCTGGCCATTGCCGCTGACGACCACACCCTGGATGATGCCGCCCTCGTTGAGGCGCACCGTGACCTTGGGGATCTCCTGCTGGCTGGCCACCACCTTGAAAGGCTCCGAGAAGCCCTTGGCGTGGCCCTTGGCCTGGACTTCGACCACGTAGTCCATCGGGTCGATACCTTCCAGCCTGGTGGTGCCGTCGGAGGAGCGTTCGACCTTCTTGTAGACATTGGTGTTGCCGAAGATCTCCTGGCCCTCGAAGTAGGTCTTCAGCCACACCTCGTAGCTGCGCATCGGGCCGCCGGTCTTGCTGAAGACCTGCACTGTCACCATGCCCTGCTTCTCCAGGATGATGTGCACGTCCTTCTTGCCAGCGGGTATCGGCTTGTCATCACCCTTCACGAAGCCGGGACACTCGGCAACGATCGTGTATGAGCCCTGCTGCAGGCCCAGTACCTCGAACTTGCCATGCTCGTCGGTGCGTGTCTCCTCGGTCTGGGCCACCTTCTGGCTGAGCAGGTAGGCGGTGATCTTGGCAAAGGGGATCGGCGTCCCGGTGGGGCCGGTGATGATGCCGGCGATGCTGAACCCTGGGCTCAGCTGGAAGTCCACGCGGTTGATCGCCCCCTTCTCGAGGGTGACCTGGGTCTTCTCGTCCTTGGCGTAGTCGGGAGCGACAGCGGTCATCTTGAAGAAGCCCTCGGGGTCGACGTTTTCGACCCGGTAGTATCCCGATGCATCCACTGTTGCCGTGATGCCGTGCTCCCGTCCGGGAACCGGAGCGATGTCCACGGTGCCGTTGGGGTTCCCGATGCTCACCGTGGCGTCGGCGACCGGGTAGTTGGTGCCCTTGACCAGCACCCTGCCCTCCACGACCACGCCCCGCTTGAGCTCGTGGGTACCAACCTGGACGTACTGCCCCTCAATGGGCTGGATGTTGGGCAGCTTGTCGTCGCAGAACTTGTCGTGGGTGATCCTCACCTCGTAGACCTTGCCCTCCTCGACCTGCTCGATGCCCATCCGGAACCTGCCGCTCTCGTCGCTGACTGTCTGCGCCACTGGCAGGAAGATGCGTCCCTCCGAGTGCTGGCGCATCAGCTCGAAAGCGTGCTTCACGCCCAGGCCGGGCATGAGGTAGACCTTGGCGCCCGGGACACCGTAGCCCGCCTGGTCCACCAGGTGACCTTCGACCCCCTGGGGACAGTCCTTGCCGGACAGATCCTCCTGGGTGATCTCGACCCGGGCGGGTTCTCGCGGCGCCGGCTTGTGCTCGGACGTCTCCTCGAAGGCCTTGCCGGTCTGGTTACCCGCCTTTGGCGCCGGGGGCTGCTTGCCCGGCCCCGGGGTGTGGTGTTCCTCGGGGACGTAGCCGGGGCCCTCGGAAAACACGATGGCTATGGTGGTGCCCAGGCCCAAGAGCAGGACCAGGATCAGGATCAGCTTCAGGGAACTGTTCATCGGGATCGTGGGTGGAGGTTCCGGACCAGGTCGCCGTGGTCCGGGACCTGTATGCGGATCAGGGTATCGTGGCGGCTGGCCGCCGCTTCGGCGGCCGTTTGCTTGCCTGGAGAATAGTAGAACATCTGGTACTCCCCCGGTGCTACCGGCCCCAGCGCAAAGCGGCCCTGAGCGTCGCAGACCGCCTCGGCGCCGACCGCCTCCGGAGGCAGCCCCGCCAACGGATCGACGCACACTGTCGCTCCCACCGCTGGTTGCCCGAAGTGGTCTCGGGCCACGCCCTGGATGCGACCGCCGGCAGGCACCTGCAGGGTGCCGAGATCGCTGCTGCCCCCGGGGCTGGCCGCGAACACGTCGCTCAGAAACGGCGGTAGCCCGGCCTTCTTCACCAGGAGACGGTAGCTGCCCGGTGGCAGGCCTCCGAGGTCGAAGCGGCCGCTGCTGCCGGTAAAGGTGCGCGGCAGCCCTCGGCGGCCGGCGTTGCCAGCGCCGGCCAGCGCCGGGTGGGGCGTGCCGTCGTGTTTTCTGGGTATGACCTGGACCAAGGCGTCTGGCAGGGGTCGGCTGGCGGGATCCTGGACCCTGCCCGTGACCCGGGAGCCCGCTCGCAGGAGCAGGGTGATCTCCCCCGAGCCCGGCTGAATGGGGCCGGTCTTCGGGGCGAAGGACCCTTCGGACTCCGCGGTCGCCCAAGCTATTCCACCTGGCAGGCCGCCGACGCGAAAACGTCCGTCGGCGTCGGTTACCGCCGTTGGCGGCACCAGCACGCCTTGGCGGAGGACGGGCCAGCCGGCGGGCACCTGAACCGTCACCCGGGACCCCGGTACCGGCCGGCGGGTGACCCCGTCCAGCACCCGCCCACAGACCGCGTTCCCCTTGGGAAGCACCAGGATCTGGGGTTGGGCATCGGGGAC
Source organism: Planctomycetota bacterium (assembly GCA_003235605.1). The sequence continues at coordinate 3,890 of QJVU01000201.1, forward strand.
CACGTCATCCCGCACCAGGGGGCCGTGCTCCTCATGGGTCACCATGAGCCGATAGGGCTGGGGGAGCAGGCCGGAGATCCTGAACTCACCACGGGCATCGCTGCTTGCTTCGTGGGAAAGGCGCCCACCGTCGGCCATGCACACGATGCGGGCGCTGCTCACCGGTTGGGTGCCGCCTGGATCCAGGACGCGGCCGCAGAGGGTGGAGCCCTTCGGCAGATCCACGGGGATCCGCAGCGCCCGAGACACCGAGGCGGGCTGCTGGTGGCGGAGCTCCACGGTGGCCCGCCCGTCGGCTTCCACGCGCAGGACGTAGGCACCTTCACTCACGGCATAGAGAGGCGCATGACCGTCGGCGCCGGTCTCGGCCTGGTGGCGGAACATCTCCAGCACCACGGCCGGAAGGGCGGCGTCCTCGAGGGCAGGCGACAGGTGCACCCGCGCGCCCTGGAGGGGCTGCTGGGACTCCCGTGCCCGCACCTCCACGACCACTCCGGGCGCAGTGTCCAACACCAGGTCGCCGAGGTCCCAGGTGTCCCCCGCTGCAAGGCGTTGCTCCCGGTGCACGAGGCACGGCTGCCAGTAGGGGTGGCGCACCACCAAGAGCAGCGGAGCCGCCGGGACGTGCCGAAGTTGGAACCTCCCCAGGGTATCGGTGCGGGTGCGCCGGGCCGGGGAGCCCTCCGCCGGGCCTTTCAGGCGCGGGAGACCAGACACCCCGAGCAACAGCACCTCGGCGCTGGCCAGGGGGTCGCCGAGATCGTCGAGAACCCGCCCGAGAATCCGACCCTTGCCGCCGCGGGGCGCATCCGCCTGGGACGCTTTGGTGTTCTCCGATCGGGTCGTCGTCGATTGGGACGTGGACGACTGGGCCGTTGTCGAGGGGGTCCTGTCCTGGCTCTGCAGCTGCCCGCCGTCCGCCGGCCTGCTGCAGGCCGCCAACGCCAACGCCATCGGCAGCGCCACCGCCAGTCCCCGGAGCCCCGCGAGCCTGCGCATGGTGATCACCATATGCGAGAATCCACGTCTTCGTCGGGCAGCAGCTCCCGGAGCAGGGCGAGGAGCTCCGAGCGACAGGTGCCGCAGCCAGTGCCCGCACTGGTTGCCTCCCGCAGCGCCTCGACGGTTCGGGCACCGGCAGCAACCGCCGCCTCCAGCTCGTTCCGGTGGATCTTCATGCAGTAGCAAACCCGCGGGATGGTGGGGTCGTCGGGGGATACCGGAGGCTCGGATTCGGGCATGCCCTTGGGCTGAAGCTCTTTGCGGCCAGGGTGTTGGGGACTGTGGACAGTCCAGGTCCGCACAGTATCGTATCCCGCCCCCTTGCTAACCCTTGACGGGGTTTTCCGCCGCTCTGCCGCCCCGCCGCGGGGCCAGGAACCCAAACGACCCAGCCCCTCGCAGCAGGCCCGAAGCCCATCTTGAACGACCCGGAGATCGCCCGTTCCGTTCCCCTACGCCCCCTCGGGGACGTGGCCCGGGTCCTGGGCCTCCGTGGCGACGACCTGGAGTTCTACGGCCGCCACAAGGCCAAGGTACCCGTGCTGCCGTCCGGCCAGGAGCCAGGCGCCTCCCGGGGCGCGCCGGGCAAGTACATCGTGGTCACCGCGGTGACTCCCACGCCCCTGGGAGAGGGCAAGACCGTCCACACCGTGGGCCTCTCCATGGCCCTCAACCGCCTGGGCAAGCGTGCCTGCTGCACCATCCGCCAGCCTTCCATGGGACCGGTCTTCGGGATCAAGGGTGGAGCTGCCGGCGGCGGTTACTCCCAGGTGGTGCCGCCGGAGGAGTTCAACCTGCATCTCACCGGCGACTTCCACGCAGTCTCCACCGCCAACAACTGGCTGGCAGCGCGGGTCGACTCCTCGCTGCTCCTGGACAATCCCCTCCGCATCGACAAGGACGCCATCACGTTCCGGCGCGTGGTGGACATGAACGATCGGGCGCTGCGGGAGATCGAGGTCGGTCTCGGCGGCCCCCAGAACGGCGTGCCCCGCCGCACCGGGTTCGACATCACCGCCGCCAGCGAGGTGATGGCGATCCTGGGCCTGACCAAGGACCTCGCCGATCTGCGTGCGCGCCTCGGGCGCATCGTGGTGGCCCAGAACCAGGCGGGGCAGCCGGTCACTGCCGAAGACCTCGAAGCTGCCGGGGGCATGGC
>QJVU01000115.1 GCA_003235605.1 Planctomycetota bacterium
GTACAGCACGAAGCCACCCCACAACCCGGCGAGGGTGGTCAAGACGGCCAGGACCAAGGAAGGACTTCCGACAAAAACGTGCCAGGCGCTTTCGATGGTCGACAGCTTGACTCGCTCTCGACCGGCCTTGGCGGCCATCGCCTGGCTGTCGGAGATCAGCGGCGGACCGAGGAGCAAAGTCAGACCCAGCCCTACGCATGCCCCCATCCGCACCAGGGAACGCCAGTCCGGCAGATCGCGTGTCTTGCGCACGACCTTCTCGGTCAATCCGAACAACAGAGGCGACAGGAGAAAGACGATGCTGGTCAAGTGGAAGTAGGGTCCCAGGATCGCGCACGCGACGTACCCTGCTCCCCATCGCTTGTCTCGCGAAGCCCACCACTCATAGAACGCTATCGCCCCAAGGCCTGACAGCAGGACGACGAAAGCGTAGGGCCGCGCATAACGGCTGTAGAAGACCAGCAGCGGCGAGATAGCGATGAGCCAGGCAAAGACGTGGGCAGGGGGGCTTCCAATACGCTTCCTGATCGCCATGGGCATCGCGATCAGGGCAATGATTCCTGCCGAGAGGACCGGGAGGCGCATGATCCACTCCGAGAGGCCATACACATCAAAGGCAATTCGGTAGAGGAGGGTCAGGGGAATGCAGTGGTCCGCACCTCCAAAATGGGTGGCAATCGACGCGTACGTTCCTGTCATGAGCGCATGGAGAGCATGCCACTCGTCGTCCGCGATGATCTGACCGGAGAGGTCGTAGAGACGCAGTGACACTCCGGCCAGTATCGCCGCGAGAAGGCTCGCCCGGGTTCTCAGGACCTCGAGAACCCACGCCGGAGTCATCCACCCTGAGACTCCCGCGTCCTTCCAACCGGACTCGGACCGCACCTGCTGCACCTGCATGTCGGCTGGTGTAGTCTAACTTGGTGTTCCTGCCGAAAGCCACATGGAGCAGAACCACACAATCGGCCTGGGCGGTGGTGCAAGAGGGTCACGGCGCGCAAGTGATCGGTCCTGCACCATGCGCAACGAGCTCGCCACCAACCTGGACCTTGCCCCCAAGCGTCGGTGGACGCTGCTCATGGTGGGTATCGGCGTCGTGCTGACGGATCTGGCGTTCTTCACGGGCGGCGACATGGCCCACAGTCCCTGGCGAATCGCGATGGGGCTCGGGGCACTGATCGTGATCTTCACCCTGTGCCGCGGGCAGGCGCCGGCGATTGGCCTGCGTTGCAAGCCGGAGCCGTCGCTGCAGTTCTGGGGCGTCGCCGTTCTCGCGCTGGCAGTCCTGTCCGCGGTCGTCCTGGGTCTTGGCGGTGCGTGGCTCTGGTACCGCGGGGACCCGCTGCCGCCGAGCCTGTTTCGCAGCACGGCGGACATGTGGCCCACGTTCCAGCGAAGCGTCCTTCGTGCTCCAGTGTCTGAGGAACTCGTCTACCGACTCGCCCTGTGTGTGCCCGTTGTCGTCACGCTGGGACCGTGGCGAGCGATCCTGATCTCCGGCGTGGCCTTCGCGTACCTTCACCAAGTCTACGGCAACTTCGCGCTGAACCATGTGGCGGCTGGCTTCATCCTCAGCTGGTCCTACGTGCGCAGCGGCTGCCTGTGGATCCCGATCATGCTGCATGCCCTCGGCAACCTGCAGGTATTCGCGTTGAACGTCGTGCTTTGGTCGTGGGCAGGGGGGTAGGCACGCAGGTGCGTGAACGGGACCGGCTCGGCCAGGCCATGGATCTTGTGCCACGGCGAGCAGGCCTGGTATTGTGCTCTCATGGTTTCGCGTTGCTTCGGGGTCCCGCTTGTCGCACTTCTTGCCGCGGCCGCCGGCGCACAGAAACCGGCACAGAAACCGGCGACGCTCGCGGCCATCAGACAGAGCCACGCGCTGGAGCTTGCCAGGCTGAGTGACTCCTGTGTGGAGAACAAGCTCCTCAACGACGCCGGGCGGCTGCTGGGCAGTGCCCTGCGCCTTGCTCCCGAGGATGACAGCCTCCTGCAGCGTCGGGAGCAGCTTCGCCAGGTGTGGATCAGCATCAACCAGGCTGGCGAGAAGCGAGAGGCCTACAAGAGCTTCTGGCAGTCCGGTGCCTACAAGAACGCCTGCGCGGATCTGGCGAAGCGCGAGCTGAAGGTGCGCAGCGAAGCCATCCAGGGCTACCTCGACTTCGCCGCTCGCGTTGGCAAGACCGATGCCACGGCAACGGACGGAGCCTTCAAGCTGGCGTTTGAGGTCGACCCCGCCAGCCAGGCACTGGCGTCCGCCGCAGGGACAGAACGCATGGCGATGTTCCGCCACCGGCGCCCAGGCCTTGCTGCCCTGCAGTTGGGCGAGACCGTGGTCGGCACGCCCACGGACCTGAGGAAGCTCAAGGGGAAGGTGGTGCTCTGGCGCTCGTTTTCGCTTTGAGGCGCTTGAACGCGGCGCTGGCCGCCGTTTGCCGGTCTGGCAGACAAGTATCGCAAGAAGCCCTTCCACATCCTCATGGCGAACCCCTTCCGGATGAACGACAGCGTCTTTCCCAAGACGGTCAAGGCGGCGGCCGCAAAAGGAGTTGCCAAGAGGGAGAACCTCACCTTCCACCGGCAGACCATCCATCCTCTGGTCGACAAGCAAGCGCCCGTCATGACGCCCGGGTGGAATGTGAGCAACGGCGAGATCACCGCAAACGGGCGGGCGGCCTGCTACGTGCTCTTCGACAAGGACGGCCGGCTGGTGTTCCAGGGGCGTCTCACATTCGAGGAAGTGGAAGCCAGGGTCGCCCGGCTGTTGCGATAGGTCGCCTGGTGACGTCGCCCGGTGACGTCACCGGGTAACGTCACCAGGCGCATCCTTGGCGCTGGCACCTGGTGGACGTATCCAACAGACTAGTCTCAGCCTAGTTGCCGATTGTCGCGGTCGCTCCGTTCGTCGCGACCACACCCAGCGCGTTGCCCGCGTTGGGATCGACCACGACGCCCTGGGCGAAGACCTGCATGCCAAGGAGGCGGGGATCGTTCGGCAGCGAGGTCGTGAACACACCCTCCTCCGTCGGGAGGTAGAAGTCGAAGCTGACGTAGAGCATGCAGCCCGGCATGCCGAGGAAAGAGAGGTCCAGCGGGAGCGGCTTCGCTCCCCACGCGGTGCGCGATACCCCGATGATGAGCATGCTCGTCGCACCGGCGGGCCGATTGTTGATCACGAGGTCCAGCGACCGACCGACCACGCAGTTCGTGGTGTTTCTACCCGTAAGCAGGGGTACACCGACGCTACCGGGACAGCCAAAGCCGAAAGTCGTGACGCCGGCGGGGAAGTGATACTCCCACACGTCGTCAAGCCTGACACCGCCGTAGTCACCTCCCAACAGGATCGTGTGGCTCACGGCTGGATCGAACACCATGGCAACACCGGATCGGCACTGCGGCAGTGGCAGCTTCGCCTGGCGCTGGGTCCAGTCCACACCATCCCACTCCCAGGTGTCGTTCAAGTCCTGGACTGATCCTATCCCACCGAAGAGCACGACAACGCCGCGCTGATCGTCAAACGCGATCGCCGCTCTCATCCGCGGGGGAGGCGAGTGCTTGGGCTGCAGTTGCCGCCAATTGGAGCCATCGTAGTCCCAGGTGTCGTTCCCGAAGGTAGAGCCTGAGATCTGTCCGCCAAACAACAGGACGCGCTGTCGCACTGGGTCAAAGACCATCGCGTGCCCCGCGCGGGGTGTTGGAAACGTGCTGGGGAAGAGCGGAATCCACTTGGAGCCGTCGAACTCATGGGTATCCGCAAGCAGGTTGACCCGGTCGCTGCCGCCGAAGAGAACGACACGGGAGCGCACCGAGTCATACGCCAAGCCATGTTGGAAGCGTGCCGGAGGCAGGCTGGTCAGCGACAACTTCGCCCAGCTGGATCCGCTCCAGGTCCAGGTCTCATTGTAGACGGTTGTTCCCGCGATGCCGCCGAACAGGATGGCGCGCTTGTTGACTACATCCCAGACCATGGCGTGCCCGTACCGGCCGGGCCCATTGGAACGCTGGGTCCAGTAGCCTCGGTACGGAGGTACCGGGTTGCTGGGGTAGAACGGCGTCCACTCCCACGAGTCAACGAGCACATTGTTGGACGCTCCGTAGCCACCGTGGAAGAAGGCCTTCTTCCGGGTTGCATCGTAGACGACGGCATGATCCGAGCGCGCGACCGGCCGCGTCGTCCCGGGATCCTGTGTGAACCAGGCGGGTTCTCGTTGGGCATGCAGCGCTGCGGCAAGCGCAGCGATGCTGGCAACGAGCGTGACACCCCCGGCGAGGTGGCTTGTAGCGTGCCACCAACGGGTATGTCTTGAGGTCATTGCAGTCCTCCTTGTCTTGATAGAGTGACCGAGTCTAGCTGTCCTCGTCTGATGGACCGATCCGATCGCTTTCGGATGCCGCGAGCACACTTGTGCGTAGCGCCCCGAAGCCGCGGTGTCTGTCGCGCCACGCCCTCGTCGTGTTCCGGAGGACCCGGATGCCACCTCCAACGAACGTCAAGAGGGGTCGTCCTGGGCAGTGAGGGGCTGGGTCAGGTGCTCGCTCAATCGGTGTCGGACTCCGCTGCCAGGAACGTCACGTCATGCTCGCGGCAGAGGAGGTTCAGGTGTTCCGGACCGAGAGGCCCCTTGCTGCTCAAGCGATGCACGGCCCTGAAGAAGTCCACGAAGGCGGGTGGTGTGACCGTCACCAGCTGCCGGGCAGGGACCGACCCCACGTTCTTGAAGCTGTGTGCCACTCCCGCGGGCGCATAGACGACCGTGCCCTTGGAAGCACGAAACGCGGTGTCGCCACACTGGAACTCCAGTTCGCCCTCCAGCACGAAAAACGTCTCGGATACTCCCTTGTGCTGATGAGGGGGTATTCCGGCGCCCGGTGCGGTGATCTCCTCGATGACCGCGAATTGCCCATTGGTCTGCTCCCGGTCGAGCTTCACGATGATCTGGTCGCCCATCACATCCAGGACCTCTCCTTCTTGTGGCTGGGCTGCTGCACCTTTTGGCATCAACTTCTCCTTTCGAGGACGGACTCTGGGCCGAGATTAGCACCCTTGGGGATCCAGGGCAGGCCGGTGGTTGCGGATTGGTCCGACCATTGGAGGGTTCTTCCAGGGTCGCTATCCTGGAGGGGCTCGGTCCGGAGCTCGCTGAGCGAACCCTCTCCCAAGGAGTGTGTGCATGGATCCCCAGCGCACGGAACTCTTCCAGATCGCCACCGGCTACTGGCTGTCGAAGGCCTTGTTCTGCGCCGCCCGCGCCGGCGTTGCAGACCAGCTCGCAGCCGGACCACGACCCGTGAACGAGGTCGCGCGCGCTGCGGAAGTGGATGCAGGGAGCCTGTACCGGATCCTACGGGCGCTGGCGAGCGTCGGAATCTTCGAGGAGACCGAGGCGGGCGTGTTCGCGTTGACTCCCAAGGCGCAGTACCTCCGCGCGGACCACCCCGAAAGCGTAAAGCACTTCGTGCTCATGGTTGTGGATGAACTGTACGACGTATGGTGTGACCTGTACGACGCTGTCGAGCGTGGAGGCAGCGCACTCGAAAAGCGGTTCGGACGCGACTTCTTTGCGCGTCTAGGACAGGACCTGCAGAAGTCCCAACTGTTCGACCGGGCCATGCAGGAGATCCACGGTGACGAGACACGCTTGATGCTGGAGCACTACGACTTCGCCAGGCACTCGACCGTGCTCGACATCGGAGGCGGCAACGGGTCGACGCTGTGTGGAATCCTGGCCGCGCACCCCCACCTGCAAGGTCGCCTGTTCGACCTGCCGCAGGTGGTGGCCAACGCCCGCACGCTGCTGGCAAACAACGAGCCGATGGCCGAGCCAGTTGCCCGCATCGAGTTCCTGCCGGGGGACTTCTTCCAGGCGATCCCCGGGATCGCAGACTGCATCGTGCTGCGGCACGTGATCCACGACTGGAACGACGAGCGCGCGCTCACGATCCTGCGCAACGCAGCCAGCGCGATGGATGCCCGCGGCAGCCTGCTGATCGTGGAGAAGGTGATCACGTCCGGCAACGAGCCGAGCTTCGTCAAGCTGTTGGACCTCAAC
>QJVU01000580.1 GCA_003235605.1 Planctomycetota bacterium
CCGGCCCGTCGGTGGCCTGGTGTCGCCAGGGTTTCGTGACCGGCTACCTGCGCTCCCTGTTGAAGGAGCACGAGCACCTGGAGAAGGAGGGGTTGATCAAGCCGACTCGCCGCTTCGGATACCGTCTGCTCATGAGGGTCGGACGCCTGTTGATGGAGCAGGTCGAGGCGGACGGGATGACCTGCACGATGCGTTGGGAGAACATGCGGCTCCAGCTGCGGATCGGGTTGTAGTCCTCTCCGAGAAAGCGCTCGGCCTGGGTCAAGGGTACAGGAATCTCCAGCTACGGCTTGGAGCGGCAGCACAGCAGGAGCCATTGCTCGCTCACGAAACGGCGGAGGGGTCGGGCCTTCACCAGTGTGAGGTCCGCGGCATGGAGTTCTTCGGCGAGGGTGCCCAGGCGGATGGCAACCCGACTGCTGGTGCGGCCAAGGAGGCGGCGACGAAGCAGACGCCGCAGGTGTTGCAGGGAGACCGAGTGGAAGAACGACAGCACCAGGGGGCCGCGGCTGACCCGGGCCAGCTCACGCAGGATCTGCACCCGCTCCTCGGGACCGGGAATGTGGTGGAGCAGGCGCATGCAAAGGACGCCGGCGAAGCTGCGGTCGGGAAACGGCAGCTGCAAGGCGGAGGCGCAGACCCGGCGATGACCGGAACCTGCCGCCTGGACCATGGCCAGGCTGCGGTCCACCTGCACTGCCGAGGGTGCGGAAGGCAACAGGTCGGTGAGGCGCCCCGCACCTGCGGGGACGTCCAGCCAGGGGCCCGCGAACGTGTTGGCATGGGCCAACAGGTTCCGCAGCGCTTCGACCTCGCGGCGGTGGGTGGCGGCGCCGGTGCCCTGGCGAAAGCGCTGGTCCCGGTAGCGCTGGGGGTAGGTGGCCTCCCGCAGATAGGGCGTTTCTGGACAGTCCATGGGGGAACCCCGGCGTGGCTCCCTTCAAGGGCCAGGCCTCGGGGGTCGAAATCACTAGAACTGGAACGAGAGAACTAGAACCAGACGGGGACCTCGAGCAACGAGCAATATGGCCAAGAGCAAGATCCACGACCAGTCGCAGACCCAGCGGGGACGTCGTCGCAGCGAACGGCGGCCCTTGGACGGTCCCGTCGTGGTGTGGTTCGACGACACGCCCCTCGTCGGTTCCGGCCAGAACGTCTCCGAGGACGGGGTGTTCTTCGTCGCCGACGGCGGGGTCAAGGTGCGGGTCCAGATCGAGGGCAAGGAGCAGGTGGTGGGCGAGGTGGTGCGGGTCACCTCGATGGGGCACGGCAAGACCGGCATCGCTGTGGCCTTCCAGAAGACCGACTCCTCAGACCTGACACCTGAGTCCTGACCAGGAACTCCAGCAGCGGCTAAGATCCCGGGTCATGGGAGACCTGCGTGATGCCCTGCGGAAGGCCAACGTCCTCTCCAAGAAGGACGCCAAGCGCCTGGCACACGAGGAGCGGGTCCACCGCACCCAGGTAGGCAGGGAGGGCCTGGAGCAGGAGCGGGGGCAACGCCAGCAGGAGCTGGAGGCGATGCAGGAAGAGCAGCGGAGCCGCAGCCGCGGGGCCCAGGAGGAACTGCGGGCAGGACAGCAGGCGGCGGCAGAGCGGGCCGCATGCCTCGATCTGCTCCGCAAGGAGGTGCAGCCCGCCGGCAACCCCAGTGGCCAGGCGTTCTTCCTGCAACTGGACGACGGCACCCTGCCCCGCCTCAGCCTCGGGCCCGTGGAGAGGAACAACCTCCTGGCCGGGGTGACCTGCCTGGTCCGGGTCGGTCCCAGGGGAAGCCACGACTACGGCCTGTTGGCCACGGAACACGCCCGGCGGGTGCGGAAGGCCCTCCCGGATCGGGTGGTCTGGGCGGCCCGCGGGGTGCTCGGATAGACTTGCGTTTTTCGACGCGCTGGCGCGTCCCCGTTGGCGCCTCCGGCACACTGCAAGGTCGGACTGCACCCTGCTTCACCCAACTTCCCACATGATGAGAACCACCACATCCGCCTTGCTGTCGTCTGCTGTCGTCGCAGTCGCCGCGGCTGCCCTTGCGGCCCAGGCCCCGGAGCACAACGAGGTGATGCTGTTCGGCAGCATCGACATGGTGCAGAGCGTGAACCATCCCTCCACGGGCTATGCCCTGGAATTGCCCGGGGTATCACCGGCTGCGTTCACCGCCACCAGCACCACGGGCGTTGCTGCCGGCACCCTCACCTGGGTCTGGTACCCGAGCCAGCTGCACGCTCGCTACGAGGACCACCTGGTGACCGGGCACATCATCGCCACGCGGCCGTCGTCGGCGACGCCGGCCGCCGCGTACCAGCAGACCCACAGCGGTCAGACCAGCCCCGGAGTGCCCCAGTACATTCCGCGGTTCCAGGTCTACGCCGCCAAGGCGCGCCCCACGCCGACGCCTGTGCCGCCGTTCGGGGCGGGCTACGACCCGGACTTCGGCAAGCAGCCCCTGTTGAGCTACACCACCTGGCACACCTTCCTCGAGACCCAGCCAGACGTGACCCGTGTCTGGGCAGTGACCTACAACACCGCGGTGCGCATCCCCAGCTCCCAGCAGGGAGGACCCAACGCCGAGATGGTGTTGGCGTACGAGTGGCGGGGAGGAGAGCACTGGACCAAGTCCGGCAGCCAGAGCATTCCCACCGGCTGGTCCGAGCAGCACTTCCAGCCGGTCCACTGGGGGCTGGCCAGCGCCGGCAGCCCCCGGGCCGTCAGCTACTTCGACCCGACCAAGATCGTGCCGGGAACCAACTTCAACCTCTACAGCTCCCCCTTCGCGGGCTACTACGAACAGCGCTCGACGCTCATCCTGCACTCGGACTGGGGCGAGCTGCGGGACCCGAGCCTGAGCACCACGGTCTATCCGTCCTACAACCCGGGGTCGGGTCTCAGCGATCTCGGCAGCACGGCGGGGGCCTTCAACTGGGACGTCTACTCCTCCAGGAGCTACGTCGGCAAGCGGGTGCTGCCGCTGTTGAACATCCGCGTGGGGGTGCAGGGTTCGGGCACGCCGTTTCCTCCGCACATGCTGGAGATAAACCCCGCAGACCCGTTGCTGACCGCGCTCTGGCCCAACCCGCTGGTGAGCGGCGTGATCAGCAGCACTGGGGTCTGGCTGCCGTCGAAGCGCGTCGCGGTGCCGGCCCTGGGCAGCAAGGCCATCGGCGTCTGGATCGGCCTGGAGTCCGCGATCCTGGACAGCACCACCGGCAGTGTGCTGGACACCACCAACGCCTCCTGGTTCTACATCCAGAAGTGAAGTCTCCCGGGAACGACTCTCCCTGGCTCTGGTCCGGCCTGCTCCTGCTGGTGGCTGTCGCTGGCGTCTGCCTGCTGTCGTTCTGGCCGGTGCAACCGAGGGCAGCGGTTCTCGCAGCGACGACGGCGAAGCCTCAGACACCTGCCGAGGACAGGATCCTTCCCGTGGCGTCGACAGGTGTGGCGTCCCCGAGAACAGGGCGTGGCGAGCCACGCTTCCCCGCCGAGTTCTTCCGCAAGTACCCCCCGGGCTCCCGCATTCCCATGCGCGTCCCCTACGTGGGCGAAGGCATCCAGGTCGGCCCGGGCCTGTTCGTGCCACCGCTGAACGGCGTCAAGGTGGAGGACGGTATCCCGGCCATCGGCCGCAACCCGCGCCTGCCGCCACCGGGTCCCGTGGTGGCCAAGGTCGTCGCCGCCGACGGCCAGGAGTACTGGGAGCACCAGGATGGTTCCTATACCTCCTGCACGTACTCCCGGATCCGCACCTCCGACGGCGCCCTCAAGGAGATCGTAGCCACCCAGCATGGCGCCATCGCCTCCAGGGGCGGAGGTCGCCGTCGTGCAGATGGGTCCCTGGGACAGCGCTAGACAAGCGCGGCGCTAGAACTCCACAAGCGCTGCATCCACACCCACTGCCGCCTTGTGAGAGAGTCGCAGGCGACCCCGGTCGTCGGCTCCCAGCACCTTCACCACCACCGCCGCGCCCTCGCCCAGCTGTCCTGCCAGTTCGGCCTTCGGTACCAGGCCTTCGGTCACGGCGTTGATGCGTACAAAGGCGCCGAAGTCCTTCACCCCGGTCACCGTACCGTTGTAGAAGCCCCCCGCCTTCACCAGGCCGACCTGGCGGTGGACACGGCGTATGGCCTTCTCGGCGGTAACACCGTCGGCTGCGTACACGAGCACGACCCCGTGGTCGTCGATGCTGACGCGGGCGCCGGTAGTGGCCTGGATCTCCTTGATGTTGGCGCCCCGTGGCCCCACCAGCAACCCGATCGAGTCCGGCATGATGAAGGTGCGCTGGACCCGCGGCGCATGCTTCGGCATCTCGACGTTGGGCCTTGCCTGGGTCTTGCGCATCTCCTCCAGGATCACAGCTCGTCCCGCGGCCGCCTGCTGCAAGGCCTCGTCCAGCTGCTGCATCGACAGGCCGCCCACCTTGTTGTCCAGCTGCAGCGCCGTGATCCCCTGCTCCGTGCCCACCACCTTGAAGTCCATGTCCCCGAGGTGGTCCTCCTCGCCGACGATGTCCGAGAGCACCACCGTCCGCTTGCCGTCCGTCACCAGGCCCATGGCGATCCCGGCGGCTGCTCGCTGCATGGGCACGCCAGCGTGGAACAACGCCAGCGACCCGGCACAGACCGTGGCCATGGACGAGGAACCATTGCTCTCGGTGATCTCCGACTCCAGGCGGATCGTGTAGGGGAATTCCCCCTCGTCTGGCAGCAGCGGGCTGAGACCGCGGCGCGCCAGGTTGCCGTGACCGATCTCCCGCCGGCCTGGCCCCCGCAGGGGGCGCACTTCGTTGACGCAGTAGGGAGGAAAGTTGTAGTGCAGGAGGAATCGCTCCTGCTCCTCGCCGGCCAGGTTCTCCAGGCGCTGGGCATCTTCCGGCGTCCCCAGGGTGCAGGTGGCCAGCGCCTGGGTCTCTCCCCGGGTGAACAGGGCGGAGCCGTGGGTCCTCGGCAGCAGACCCACCTCGCACCAGATCGGCCGGATGTCCCCCGGCCCGCGCCCGTCCGGGCGCAGCCGGCTCTCGAGGATGCGCTCCCGGACCAGTTCGTGGTGCATGTGGTCGAAGGCCTGGCCAGCCACGGAGGCAGCCTGTTCGTCGCCCGCCGCCAGCCCTGCGAGGTAGCGGTCGCGGATCTCCCGCGCCGCCTGGGAGCGCTGGCCCTTTCCCGTCGCCTCGGCGAGGGTGCTGGCCAGAGCATCCCGCACCTCGGCGGGCACCGGGGGCAACTCGGGCTCCGGCGGCGGCGGCCGCTTCTCGCGGCCCACTGTCCGACTCAGCTCGTCGAAGCATCGCTGCAGCTTGGAGAGCCAGGCCAGCGCCTGGTCCAGGGCGCTTCGGCAGCGGTTTTCGTCCACCTCCCGGGCTTCCCCCTCCACCATCACCAGACCGTCGGGGCCTGCGCTCACCACGAAGTCCAGGTCGGCCTGCTGCTGTTTTTCGCGGCTGGGAAAGGCCAGGAAGCCGTCACCGTCCCTGGTCCCCACGATCCTGAGCCCGGCCGCAGGCCCCTTCGCCGGCAGGGGGCTCAGGTGTAGCGCGGCCGTGGCCGCCAGTAGTGCCACGCTGGTGGTGTCCGTAGCCGGATCGGCAGACAAGACCGTAGCCTGGATCTGGACCTCGCAGCGATATGCCTTGGGGAACAGCGACCGCACCGTCCGGTCGATGAGGCGCGAGATCAGGATCTCGTGATCGGAGATGCGGCCCTCCCGGCGGGTGTAGTTCTTGGGAATCCGGCCGGCGGCGGCCAGCTTCTCGCGATACTCCACCGTGAGGGGGAAGAAGGCTGCGTCGGGACGCGGCTCGTCGGCGGCTGCGATGGTGGCCAACACCACCGTGTCGCCAGCCCTGGCCACCACCGCGGCGGCGGCCTGGCGAGCAATGCGCCCGGTCTCGAAGCTCACCTTGGATCCCGCCAAGGAGACCTCGACACTGTGCGCAGTCGGGCGGGTGCTGGGGGTTTGGGTCAAGGGAACGGCGGGAATGTACCCGACTCCGGACCCTGGCACCGCCGCAAACTGTTGGCACCGAAGTGCCGCCTTCGTG
>QJVU01000236.1 GCA_003235605.1 Planctomycetota bacterium
GTACGATGCCAGGGCCTGGCCCAGGAAGGTGCAACGCTCCTACGCCCTGGTGCCGACGACCTGCTTCAACTGCGAGGCCGCCTGTGGACTCGTCGCCTACGTCGACAAGGAGAGCCAGGAGATCCGCAAGCTGGAGGGCAACCCCTACCACCCGGCCTCGCGGGGGCGGAACTGCGCCAAGGGTCCCGCCACCCTCAACCAGGTCCACGACCCGGAACGCATCCTCTACCCCATGAAGCGGGTCGGTCCCCGCGGCAGCGGAAGGTTCGAACGCGTCCCATGGGACGAGGCGCTCACCGCGATCGCGGCTCCGATGCGCGACGCCATCCAGAACAAGCGCCTCACCCAGATCATGTACCACGTCGGCAGGCCCGGGGCCGACGGCTACATGGACCGGGTGCTGCAGTCCTGGGGGATCGACGGCCACAACTCGCACACCAACGTGTGCTCGGCGGCGGCCCGCCTGGGCTACAGCCTGTGGTCGGGACACGACCGGCCATCACCTGACTACGAGAACGCCGAGTTCATCCTGTTGATCAGCGCTCACCTCGAGACCGGCCACTACTTCAACCCCCACGCCCAGCGCATCATCGATGGCAAGAGCCGCGGCGCCAGGATCGCCACGGTCGACATCCGCCTCTCCAACACCGCTTCCATGTCCGACTACTGGCTGCCCAGCCGGCCAGGCACCGAGGCGTTGATGCTGCTGGGCTTTGCCCACGTGATCCTGGAGGAGAGGCTCTACGACGAGGACTTCCTCCGGCGCTGGGTGAACTGGGAGGACTACCTGGCGGCACGGCAGGTCCGGGACGGGGACTTCGAGCGCTTTCTCGACGAGCTGCGCAAGCAGTACGCCTTCGCCACGCCGCAGCTCGTGGCGGAGAAGACCGGCATCGACGCCGAGTTGATCCAGGCGGTAGCGCGGGGGATCGGCAAGGCGAAGAGCCGGTTCGCCGCGCATGTCTGGCGCAACAGCGCCAGCGGCAACCTGGGCGGCTGGCAGGTGGCGCGGTGCCTGCAGTTCCTGGTGACGCTGGTGGGCGCGGTGGGTACCCCCGGCGGCACGAACCCGGCGGGCTACAACAAGTTCGTGGCCCGGCCGTTCAAGGTGCCGCCTCCCCAGGAAGTCTGGAGCGATCTCCTCTACCCGACCGAGTGGCCCCTTGCCCACCACGAGCTCTCGTTCCTGCTCCCGCACCTGATGCTGGAGAACGATCGTCGTCTGGATGTCTACTTCACCCGCGTCTACAACCCCGTCTGGACCAACCCCGACGGCTGCGTATGGATGGAGGTCCTGACCAACGAGGAGCGGGTCGGCCTGCACGTGGCCCTGACCCCCACCTGGAACGAGACCGCTCGCCTTGCGGACTACGTCCTGCCCATGGGCGTGGCCACGGAACGCCACGACCTGATGAGCCAGGAGACCCATGCGGCCTGCTGGATCAGCTTCCGGCAACCGGTCCTGCGGGAGTTCCTGAGACGGCAGGGGCGAGAGGTGCGGTGGACCTGGGAGGCCAACCCCGGCGAGGTCTGGGAAGAGGACGAGTTCTGGATCGAGCTGAGCTGGCGGATCGATCCGGACGGCAGCCTCGGCATCCGGCGGTACTACGAGTCCCCCTACCGGGAGGGGCAGCAGATCACCGTCGAGGAGTACTACCGTTGGATCTTCGAGAACTCAGTGCCCGGCCTCCCCGAAGCAGCGGCAACGGAAGGCCTCCGGCCCCTGGAGTACATGCGGAAGCACGGCGCCTTCCTGGTGCGGGACAAGGTCTACCGCAGCCACGAAGCCCCGCTCGATGAGCGGCTGGTTGCGGCGGCAGAGGTGTCCGAAGGGGGCATGCTGATCAAGGACGGCGCCACGGTCGGCGTGATGGTGGACGGCAGGGCCGTGGCGGGCTTTCCCACGCCGTCCCGGAAGCTGGAGGTGCACTCGCCCATGATGGTGGAATGGGGTTGGCCCGAGTACGCCGAGCCCGGCTACATCCAGAGCCACGTGGACGAGGAGCAGCTGGACCGCGCCCGCAACGAGTTCGTCCTGGTGTCCACGTTCCGCCTGCCGACGTTGATCCACACCCGCTCCGCAAACTCCAAGTGGTTGAGCGAGCTCTCGAACACCAACCCGGTGTGGATCCATCCGCGTGACGCCGAGCGCCTCGGGATCCGGAACGGCGACCTGCTCAGGGTCACATCGCGGATCGGCTACTACGTGAACCGGGCCTGGGTGACCGAGGGCATCCGCCCCGGGGTGGTGGCCTGCAGCCACCACATGGGGCGCTGGAAGCTCTCCGGAGATACCGAGGGCGTCAACGGTTGGCAGCGGCAAGAATGGGGTCTGCAGCGGGAAGGAGCCCGCTACTTCTTCCGCCGCACCCGGGGGGTCGGCCCGTTCCAGAGCAAGGACAGGGACAGCAAGCGCGTCTGGTGGCAGGAGGGGGGTGTGCACCAGAACATGATTTTCCCCGTGCAGCCCGACCCGGTGTCCGGCATGCACTGCTGGCACCAGAAGGTCACCGTGCACAAGGCCGAGCCCGGGGACCGCTACGGCGACGTCCTGGTGGACACGGGGAAATCGATGGAGGTCTTCCGCGAGTGGAAGGCAATGGCCCGACCGGCACCGGGCCCTGGCGGCCTGCGCCGGCCCTTGCACCTGAAGCGAGTGTTGCGGCCGGCAGACAGCGCCTATCGGCTGTAGACAGCACGGCAGATAGATCACGCACTCCGTGGGCAAACAAGACGCCCCGTACCCTGAGTAGACAAAACGCCCCGTACGGCAGATGTCCCGCGGGGCATGGTGACTGTTGTGATGGTTCTGGCGGCACTTCAGAAAAAAAAGTCCAGTGGCCCGCGGATTCGACCGAAAAGAGAGCCATGGCATCGGCGGATCAAGCCTGGGTTCCAAACCCTGCGCTACAGGGCAGGCTCCCGTCGTGGTAATGCGCCAGGGCGGCCAAGGATCGGCATGAGGGAATGTCGAGCCGTCAGCGCTAGTTCGAAAGGAAAGAAACCAATGCGTAAGATCGCGATCGCGCTAGGTCTTGCTTTCAGTCTCGCGTTCAGCAGCTGCGCTGCAGGGCCGCACCAGCTGTCTCGGACAGTGGATGACTGGAACCAGGAGATGTACGTCAACAACCCGTGGCTGAACGGCCTTCTG
Source organism: Planctomycetota bacterium (assembly GCA_003235605.1). The sequence goes on from QJVU01000236.1 coordinate 3,152, forward strand.
CATGCCGTGCCGGTGATGCCGGCCCTGGAGTTCGCGGCATCGGTGGGTGACTTCTTCGTCACCGACGGATACGCGTTCTGGGTCAAGGACGCCTGGGATCGGAAGGGCACCGCCTTCACCCACAAGCAGGTCACCCCGACCGACGGGGCCATGGGCAACCTGTTTGACGGCGGCAAGTGGCTGGAGATCCGCTAACCGGATCGAACCAGTCCGAATCCAAAGACAGCGCTCGCCGCGAGGCCGTCAGGCCTGGCGGCGAGTGGCTTTAAGGGCCAGCTGGTGCTACTGAGCTACTGGCGCTCGTAGTCGACCAGCTCGGTCTCGATGCCGTTCACCACCTTCCGGATCCAGAAGCCCACGTCGGGGGAGTACCAATACACTGCTGTGTTGCGGGCGAAGCGGCCACGGGTTGGCACGGAGCGCCGCCAGATGCGAACGCACCGGAACTGGCCGGCGGCTACGCGGATGGTCTCCATGGCATCAGCCCGGTACTCCACCACAACCTCCTGGGCCCCCATCATCGGATTCTTGTCCACGTAGATGCAGGTCCAGCGCTTGCCGACCCACAGGGGCCAGGTGAAGGTCGAGTCTGCCGGCGCCCGCATCTGGTCCAGGTGGGGCTCCTCCGGTCTGCGAATCTCCATAACGCCCAGGTCGGCGTCATAGACCGCGACCTCGTTTGCTCCCTCCTGGAGGAAGTCGTAGCCGTTCTCGTCAGCGCGGGTGACCCGCATGGTGAACTTCCGAGCACCGCCCTCCTCGAACACCAGACGGTCGCCGCGCTGGAACGAGGGCCTGGGGAACGTCTCGGTCCCGGCCGGCGGCTCCTGGGGCGCCACGGTCACCAGGCCATCCCCCTCACCCGGGGGCATCTCGGTGGGGATGCCCTGGCAGGCGGCAAGGAAGGCAACCGGGATTGCGAACAACAGGTGCAGGGGCGGCTTGTTCAAGGCTTCTTGGGGAGGTTGGTGAGGTTGGTAAGGATGTGCAGGTCCGCCAGCTGCTCCGCTGCCACCGCGGACGGTGCGTTGCACATCAGGTCCGTGGCACTGGTGGTTTTCGGAAACGCAATGACCTCTCGAATACTATCACATCCCAGTGCCAGGGCGACGAGGCGGTCGAGACCCAGGGCGATGCCCCCATGGGGTGGAGCACCGAAGCGGAACGCCTCGAGGAGGAAGCCGAACTTCTGTTGCTGCTCTGCCTCCGAGATACCCAGGAAGCGGAAGACCCGCTCCTGCACATCGCGGCGGTGAATGCGCACGCTGCCCGAGCCCAGCTCCCAGCCGTTCATGCACAGGTCATAGGCCCGAGACTGGATCCTGCCGGTGTCCGACGAGTAGTCCTCGAGGTCCCAGTCCACCGGCGCAGTGAACGGATGGTGCGAGCTCTCCCAGGTGCCGCGATCCTCGTTGTAGACGAACAGCGGGAAGTTGCTCACCCAGCAGAGCTGGAACACCTTCGGGTCCGTGAGCCCCAGCCGTCTACCCAGCTCGACCCGCAGCTCTCCCAGGGCGCGGTGCACCACGCTGCGCCGGTCCGCCACGAACAGCAGCAGATCCTTGGGCTTGGCGCCCATGGCAGCGATCAGTTCCTGTCCCCTGTCGCCGTCGAAGAACTTGCTGATCGCGCCGGTGACTCCCTCCGGGGTGATCTTCGCCCAGGCCAGCCCCCTGGCGCCGTAGTCCGCCGCGAAGGTGGCCAAGCCGTCGATGTCCTTGCGGGAGAAGCGGTCCGCTTCGCCCTCGACCACAAGGCCCTTGACGATGCCGCCGTCGGCGACCGTCTGGGAAAACACCTTGAAGTCGCTGCGCCCTGCCAGCTCGCTGATGTCCTTGAGCTCCATGCCGAAGCGCAGGTCCGGCTTGTCGACTCCAAAACGGTTGATGGCATCCTCGTAGCCGAGACGCGCGAACGGGGTCGGCACTTCGATGCCGAAGCCTGCCTCGACGCCATGCACCATCATGCCTTCCACCAGGTTCATCACGTCCTCCTCTTCCACGAAGGACATCTCCAGGTCGATCTGGGTGAACTCCGGCTGGCGGTCGGCGCGCAGGTCCTCGTCCCGGAAACAGCGCGCGATCTGGTAGTAGCGGTCCAGCCCCCCCACCATCAGCAGCTGCTTGAAGAGCTGTGGGCTCTGGGGCAGGGCATAGAACTGCCCCGGGTTTACGCGGCTGGGGACCAGGTAGTCCCGGGCGCCTTCCGGTGTGCTCTTGGTCAGGATCGGGGTCTCCACCTCCACGAAGCCGCGCTCGGCCAGGTACGAGCGGACCGCTGCCACGAAGCGTGAGCGTCGCTCCAGCGCCAGGGAGGCCGGGCGCCGCCGCAGGTCCAGGTAGCGGTATCGCATGCGCAACTCCTCGTTGGCCTCCACCTTGTCCAGCACCTCGAAGGGCGGTGTCTCCGCCTCGGCAAGGACCTGGATGGCGCTGGCGAAGACCTCGACGGTGCCTGTGCTGCGCTTGGGGTTGACCTTGTCCGCATCCCGACGCGCGACCCTTCCCCGAACGGACACCACGGTCTCGGCCCGGAGCCGGCAGGCCGCCTCGAACATCTCGCTGGAGACCTCCGGGCGCTCCTGGTCGACGACGACCTGGGTCACGCCGTAGCGGTCACGCAGGTCGAGGAACAGGATGCCACCGTGGTCCCGGTAGCTCTCCACCCAGCCATTGAGCACCACCTCGTGCCCTTCGTGTCCTGCGGAGAGCTCCCCGCAGGTATGCGTACGCTGCCAGCTGACCATCGACACTCCGTTCGTCCTGGCACCCTTGCCAAGGGCACCAGCGAGCGAGCTTTGTACCAGGGTCCGATCCCGACACAAGCAGAAGCCGCGGCGCAAGCACCGAGACCGGGAAACCAGTAGGCTTCTTC
>QJVU01000729.1 GCA_003235605.1 Planctomycetota bacterium
ATGTTCTGGGCGAGCAGGGCGCGCTCGATGTCACCCGTGGTGAGCGCGTTGGCGGCAAGCGCCTGGCGGTCGATCCAGACCCGCATCGCGTAACGGCTGCCTCCGCCGATCCGGATCGCGGACACGCCTGGGACCGTGGAGAGCTGATCGACGATGTGGCGCTGGGCGAAGTCGGTCATCTCCATGACGCTGCGCACCGGGCTGGCGAGGTTGAGCCAGAACACCACGTCGCTGCTGGAATCGCTCTTGACGATCTGTGGCGGGTCCACCTCTTCGGGAAGATCCTGTACGACCCGCGACACCCGGTCGCGGATGTCGTTGGCAGCGGCTTCCACATCCCGCTCCAGGACGAACTCGACCACGATCTCGGAGCGTCCGTCGCTGGTCGTCGAGGAGATGGTCTTGATGCCCTCGACACCGCTGATGGCGTCTTCGAGCACCTGGGTGACGCGCGTTTCGACGACCGAGGCAGCGGCACCCAGGTAGGTGGTCTCGATGGTCACGGCGGGGGAATCGATGTCCGGGAACTCCCTGACGCCCAGGCGGGAGTAGCCAATGACCCCGAGCACGACGACGACGAGGCTGATCACGGTGGCGAGCACCGGGCGGCGGACGGAGACATCGGAGAGGAACATCTGGCGGACCTTCCTCAGAGCTTGTCCAGGGTCTTCACAACCTGCACCGGCGCCCCGGGACGGACGCGCACGATGCCTTCCACGACTACACGGTCACCCTCCTGAAGGCCCGAGGTGATCTCCACGGCTCCCACGCGCCGCCGCCCGATCTCGACCTTCACGCGTTCGGCGATGCCGTGCTGGTCGACGCGGAACACGAAGTAGTCGTTGCCCACCTGGAGCAGAACCTCTTCGGGGACCTGCAGGACGGAGCTCTCGCCGCGCTCGATGGTGACCTTGAGAAGCATGCCCGGGCGCAGCTTCATGTCCGGGTTGGGCAGCAGAGCGCGCACCGTTGCCGATCGAGTCCGCGGATCCAACCGGGTGTCGATGGTGGTCACGTCTCCTCCGAACTTCGTGTTGATCCAGGTGTCGCTGACCGCCGCGATCTTCATGCCCGGCTGGACGCTCGGCAACCAGGTCTCGGGAATCGTGAAGTCGAGCTTCACGACCGAGAGATCATCCAGGGTCGTGATCACCGTGCCGGGCTGCACATAGGTACCCAGACTGATCCTGCGGAACCCCAGGATGCCGGCGAACGGTGCGCGCACCACGCGGTCCGAGATCGCAGCCTCCAGGCTCACCACCCGCGCCTCTGAAGCTGCCAGCTTGGCCTTTGCTTCCTCGAACTCGCGGGCGCTGGTCATGTTCTGTTCGAACAGTTCCTTCAGCCGCTGGTGGTTGCTCTTGAGGTCATTGCGCATGGCGACGGCCTCCTGCAGCAGAGCCTTCTCTTCCTCCGCGTTGAGCTCCACCAGGAGATCCCCTGCCTTGATCCGTTGGCCGTCTTGGAAGTGGATCGCCGCCACGTAGTCGGCGCGGTTCGCCATGATCGCCACCGACTCGTTGGCGATCACGGTGCCCAGCGCCTCCAGGGTGTCGATGAACGGCGAACGGACAACCGCCATGACCACCACCGGCGGCGCCTTCCCTGCCTCCCTCTCCTGATCGCCGCCGTTGCCCTTGCCAGACGAGGTGGTCGTGAACAGCTCGGGAAACCCGAGGATCAGCGCCGACCCTACAGCGCCCAGGGCGATCAGGTAGATGATGACGGTACGCATTGGCTGCGTAGTCTACGAACCTGTGCGGGGGCCGGGTGGCGGGATCGTGGTTTCCTTGCGGTCCGTGGGCCGGTAAGATCCTCGTGCGATGTACCACAGAGTCACAGCCGTTCTCGTCCTCACCCTGGCCACCACCGCCCTGTCCGCCCAGGCAGCTTTCAACTCGTTTGGCAGCGCCTGTCCCAACGCCCAGAACACGCTGCAGGTCCAGGGACTCCCGAAGCTGGGGACCAGCTTCACCGTCAGCGGGATCCGGTTCCCCGGCGCATGCACGCGGAAGTTCTGCCTGTGCACGTGCTGCGACTGCAACGACTGCTCGGGCTCGGTGCTCTTCCTGGGCGTCAGCAAGAAGACGTTGCAGATCACGCCCCAGTGCACGTTCCTGATCTCGCCCGACGTGCTCCTGCTCGGCAACACCACGGGGAACATCGTCCTCACGGTGCCCAACGACTCCCAGCTCAAGGGCGTCCGCTTCTACATGCAGCGCCTGGACCTGGGCCTCAAGGAAGTCACCGGCACCAACTGTTCCACGACCTACCGGCCGACCAGCTTCGCCGGCACCTCCGAGGGCGTAGAGGGCATCGCCGGCTAGCGGAAACAGCCGACCGCGGAAACCAACAACGCGGACACAAACCCCGCGGACACAAACAACCGGGGCGACCCTGATGGGCCGCCCCGGCTCGTTATTGCCGTTGAGATCAGAGGTCGGACGTCAGATACCCGTGCTGACGATCTTCAAGCCGTTGGTGGCCTTGATCACCAACTGGCCATTCTGCAGGTCGATGGGCAGGAACTGGTGGTAGGCCGTCATCGCCGTGTACTTGCTGATCTGATGCGCGGTGGAGTACTCGCCCTGGGCGTTCGTGGCGTGGACCAGGACCACGACGGCGTTGCAGAGCAGGCTGCAGTTGCCAGGCAGGGTCAGGGTGGTCTGCTGGTTGCCGACTGCCTCGACGACGTAGGCGTTGGGGAAGCCACCGGTCATCTTCAGGTTGATGACGTGGTTGTTCCCGAGGCTCAGGACGCCGGCCGCCACCTGCGCGCCGCCGCACCCCGATCCGTACGCCGTGGCCGTGCACTTGCCGGCGTTCTGGTCGATGAACTTGGCGGTCAGCCGGCCATAGAGGCTGGAGTAGGTGAACTGCCCGGCGCCGGTCGTGGTGCCGTCCATCGTGAGCTTGACCACGATCTTGCCGTTGGAGTCGAAGGTCACCGGCAGGTTGGCGGTCTTGATGGAACCCTTGATGTCGCCGCCGGACCATTCCACGCTGTTGTCGTTGCCGATGTCCGCCGACGCGGCGACGGTGCCGGTGCCGTACTGCAGCAGGGACTGCCAGGTCAGCTGGATGGCACCCTGGGAGTTGGCCGTGCCCGTGAGAGTCATCAGGAAGCTGATGGCGCCGGGTTTGCCGTTCTTGCTGGTGTCGGGGATGAACAGGCCCTTCTCGGTATTGCCTCCCCGGGTCAGACCGGTCATGCCCATCTGGATGCCGTTGTTGTCGGTGTTGCGCACCGCCCACATGGACGAAGAGGCAGAGAGGCCGGTCGCCCCGGAGCCCTGTGTGGCCGAGGCGCGCAGGCGCCAGGTCCACGGCGAGGGGCCGATCACGGTGTTCGCGGGCGCGGACTGGAAGTCGCTGCTGCTGCCTGCGGTGGCCAGGGCGCCCGCCGCCGAGAGCAGCTTCAAGTCGGTGGTGATGGACTGGGTCTGGGCCACGACCGGGGCAACGGTGACCAGGGCAGCCAGCAGGAAACGGGTGGGAGTCATCGAGTCGTTGGAGTGGGTTGAGGTTGCAGGGGGGCGGGGCAGCCGGAGCGTTACGGGAACGATACGGGGCTGGTATTGTCAGGGTCTACGCAACAAGGGCCCTCGATCCGACGCCGATCTCCAGGGATCTGTCCGTATCTGGAGCTAAACTCGGGCCGAAAGACCAGTTCCGCTGCCAATGGACTCCCAGTCGTCATCCACGTCCACCCTGATCCGCGACCTCGGAGCGGGGCAGAGCATGGCTCTCAGGGGCCTCTACCTGAAGGTCGCGCCTGGCCTGCTGGTTTGGGCCAACCTGCGGGTGCCCGAGGAACTGCGCCACTACCTCGAGCCTGAGGACCTGATCCAGGAGACCTGGATGCGTGCGGTGCGCAGGATCGGCAGCTTCGATCCCGCGCGGGGGACCTTCCGCACCTGGCTGTTCTCCATCGCCAACCACGTGCTGGTTTCGGAACTGCGCAAGATGCGCGTCCGAGGTCGCAGGCGGCTGCCCCCGCCCGTGGACGACCAGCTGCTGGCCGGCTTCGCCGATACGGTGACCAGCGTCACCGAGCAGTTGGCCCGCCGCGACGAGGTGCACAAGCTGCTGGCCTATGCCCGCAGCCTCGATGCGGATACCTACCGCCTGCTGCTGTTCCGTGGGCTCGAGGGCCTGCCCTACAAGGAGGTGGGGGAGCGTCTTGGGGTCGCGCCGGAAACCTGCGAGGCCCGCTGGCGTCGCCTGCTGCAACGCCTGCGCGAGCGCTTCCCGCCAGCCGACTGGTTCGTCGAGTAGCCGGCTGGGCCCAGCATCAACGGCCACATCAGCGACCGAGCATCAACTCCAGGCCAGGACTGAAGGCGACGCCGAACGGAGCCCCGGAATCTGCCTCCAGCACCTGGCTGTAGACACCGAGGCCCACCAGGCCGGAATCGTTGGGCACGGTGTAGCCCAGCTGAGCACCCTGGCCGGGCAACGGGGCCAGCACCAGGAGCAAGGGTTCGGTCAGCAGGACGCCTCCCAGGTAGCTGCGCAGCGACGCCCGCTCCGTGGAAACCACCATGAGCATCTGGGTGTCCTTGCCGTAGGTGTTCGAGATCACCAGCTGCAGGGAACCGCCCAGGACCGGGGGCTTGCTGGCGGAGAAGTCCGGGACCTTGTTGCCGGTGCCCGGATATCCGCGGCCGTAGTTGCGCGCCGTCGCTTGCCGGGTCACCGATACCGTGGCCAGGTTGGAGTCGATGGCGCCGTCCCAGGCAGCGAAGGTGAAGGTGTCGGTGCCTGCAAACCCCGGGTCGGGGTAGTAGGTGGCGGTGGTGCCGCTGAGGGCCACCCGGCCGAAGCTGGGCTGGGACACGATCCGCAGGGTGAGGGGGTTGTTATCCGGGTCCGTGGCCGACAGCTTGACCTGCACCGGGTCGGTGGCCGTGGAAGCACTGTTGTTGCTGGCCACCGGCGGGCGGTTCGGGTTGGCGGTCTCGCTGTTGGGACCGTTGTGGCAGGCATAGCAACTGATCTGTGCGCCGCGGAAGAACGTCTTGGTGCCGAACCTCGTACTGAAGGTGCGGTTCGCGTGGGCCTGGGACAGGACGGTGCCGCGGTAGTTGCTGCCGTGGCAGGCCTGGCAGGCGCTGGTGCCCAGCTTCTCGGCGGCATCCCCGTGATGGTCCACCCATTCGTTGCCGACGGGGTGCAGGCCGTGGGGTCCATCCAGCCATACCTCGGGGGTCTGTTTGTGGCAGGAGGCGCACTCCACGATCGTGCCCACGTGCCCCTGGTGGTTCTGGTTCTGGACGTTGTCGTTGGGATGGATGCTGGGATAGATCGCGTGGGTGGAGCCATGGCAGCCTTCACACCGCAGCCCGCCGTGACCCACCGAGAACCGGTACAGGGACTTGCCGGTCACCGGCACGTCCATGTTGGTGGCAAACGTGCGGTCCACCGCCTGGCGCAGCTTCCCCGCAGACTCGAACGCCGACGTGTAGCGGATCTGACCGTTGTTCTTGGTCGCGGTGCCGGTGTGGCAGTTCTCGCAGTTGGGCTCGTCCAGCCAGCCGGCCCTGTTGAAGTCTCCCACGGCCGACATGTTGCCGTGGCAGTCCTGGCACTGCATCGCCAGGGAGCCGTCGGTCGCCACGGCCGCGCCCATGGCGCCACGCAGGCAACGGGTCTCGGAGCCGGGGTGGCACCGGTAGCAGGCCTGCCGGTTGGTGCTGGCGTCCATGTTCTGGTTGGTGATCGGGTCGCGCACCTGGGCGTGCCAGCGGTGCACGGCCCGAGTCAGCGCCGACACACCGGCGATCCCGGTACCCGGCAGGGCGTTGGAGCCATGGCACCGCGCGCACAGCACGGGCGTGCCCAGCCTCGCGGTCTCGTACAGACCCTTCTCGTTGTAGCCCGCCTTCTTCAGCAGGTCCGGGTAGCCGGTGTAGAGGGCCCGGCGCTCGTCGTGGACCTTCAAGATGTTGAGGCGGAAGTCCCGCTCGTGGTCCGGATGGTAGACCCAGCCGCCGTTG